>DASXLU010000197.1:0-27456 GCA_036496065.1 Candidatus Acidiferrum sp. | reverse complement strand
GTCCAAGACACGGCCAGTTGTTGCAGCGCGCCTCGCAATCCTTTGAAGTTCGCTTCCCGCTCGCTCAGCGCACGCTCCACCGCGCCACGCATTTCGTCAGGCGCGCAACTCAGCCGCTCCGCAACATCGCGCGCCAACAGGAAGTCGCCAGTGGCCACTCTTTCGGCGCGGCCCCCACAGACGAACTCCACACGCCAGTCTTGCCGGATCTTACTCACGCGCCGCACCAGCACCATCCCGATCTGCCCGGTGCTTTTCACATGCGTGCCACCGCAGGGCTGCAAGTCTGCCGCCTCAATCTCTATCGCACGCAGAATTCCCTGCCGCTCCACTTCCTTGCGCACGCCCAGTCGCGCCAGTTGGTCTGCCGTTCCATATCGCACGTTCACCGGACGGTCCTCAAACACGACCTTGTTCGCAGCTCGCTGCGCGCCATACAACACTTCGCTCGAAGGCTCAGGCCCGCGCAAATCGATCGTGCACATTTCCGCGCCCATGTGAAATGACACCGTCGGCAATCCAAATCGTTCCTGAAACATCGCGGACAGCAAATGCTGCCCAGTATGCTGTTGCATGTGATCGAAGCGTCGTGGCCACTGCACGCATCCTTTTACTTCGCCGTGCGCCAGCTCCTTATCAACGATGTGCACGATTTCGTCGCTCTCTTCCCGAACATCCAGCACATTCGCATCGTCCAGCAATCCTGTATCGTTTGGTTGGCCGCCGGACGTGGGATAAAACGCCGACCGGTCCAGCACAACTTCCCATGCGGGACGCGGTCCGGAACCTGCATCTACCGGCGCACACGGCTCGCAACTTGTCAGCCGCGCCTCGAAATTTTGCAGATACGAATCGTCGTAATACAGTCGATGGGTTCCCATGGCAGAAAAGTCTAGCACACGACTTTTTTGTGGCATTTGCTGTTAGTGCGAATCACACCGCCACTTTGGCCGTTCAGCGATCGCTCCGCCCTTCGCTCCTCCTCAGCCAACTCCGCTACACTGGAGCTATGCCCATCCGGCTGATCGCTCTCGACATTGACGGCACGCTGCTCAATTCCCGCTGGGAAGTGTCTCCCGCCAATCGCGCCGCCATCGGCGAAGCCACCAAACGCGGCATCGAAGTCGCTCTGGTCACCGGGCGCCGCTACGATTTCGCCATGCTGGCCGCCAGCCAGATCGAGTCTCCCCTCACCATGATCGTCAACAATGGCGCCATGGTTCGCACCAAAGAAGGACTCACGCAGCTTCGCCATCTGTTGCCACGCGCGACTGCACTTCGCGTTCTGCAACACACCAAAACCTGGCGCGACACGGCCTCCGTCGTCTTCGACCGGCAAAAGACCAATCAGGTCATGCTCGAATCCATTCGCTGGGACGATTCCCTTCGTTCCGCGTACTACGCGCGCAATCGCGAATTTCTGGGCGAGTCTTCCCCGCTGGAAAACTGTCTGACCGAAGATCCCATCCAAATTATGTTTGCCGGCGCTGTCGCCCCGATGTTGGAAATCGAGGAAGCGCTGCGCAACTCGTCATTCGCCACCGAAATCGTGATGGCCGTGACGCGCTACGCCGAGAAAGATTTTTCTATGATTGACGTGATCCATCCCCGCGTCACCAAGGGCGCCACACTGGCCGAATGGGCAGCTATTCGCAGCGTTTCCCGCGAAGAAATCCTCGCCGTCGGTGATAATCACAATGACCTGGAAATGCTATCATTTGCGGGTATCCCGGTAGTTATGGGCAATGGAGTTCCCGAATTGCGCGCTCGCGGCTGGCACATTACCGCTTCCAACGATGACGACGGCGTGGCCGAAGCCATCCATCTTTTCGCGCTGCGCGAGGCCACCGAGTGCGCCTGAGCCTAAGACTACTCCTGAGCGCCGCTGTGGCGGCCACTTTGCTTGCGGCCGGCGCTGCGCCAGTTCGCGCCGAATACGTCGTGCTGCGCAGCGGAACACGCCTCAACGTTACCAGCTATCAACTCGTCGACGGCAAGTATCGCCTGCAGATGAAAGGCGGCACGGTAGAAATTCCCGCCGACGAAGTTGCGTACATCGAGCCGGAAGAAACTTTTGAACCGATTCCTCCGCCGCTCACGGCAAAAACTCCCTTCTACGATTTCATTCACACCGCATCCGAGCGCTACGGCGTCGACGCGGATTTGATCCATTGCGTAATCGCCGTAGAATCGAACTTCAATCCCAAGGCGATCTCACGCAAGAACGCGCGCGGGCTGATGCAACTTCTTCCGCAGACTGCCACGCACCTTGGCGTCCACAACATCTTCGATCCCCACGAAAATATCGACGCCGGCACCCGCTACCTGAAGTTTCTCCTGGCGCGCTATAACAACAACGTCAATCTTGCACTGGCGGCATACAACGCGGGACCGCTGCGTGTCGATCAGCACGGCCGCCGCGTTCCCCCGTACCCCGAAACCACAAAATATATCCAGCACGTCGCGCGCATTTACGTAAAGATGAAAGCCGAAGCCGCCCACCGCGACAACCCCACCCAAGCCCTCACCGCCCTCCCCGCCGGCAAATGATCATCCCGTCACTTTTCCGCGCGCGCTTCGTAGTCACAAACGAGCGGTCCACTGAACGCTACAAGCATTTGCGAGAACTTCTTTCGGTCAGCAACTTTACGCTGCTCGGGATTCGCGAACGAATCCATTTCGCACCTGTTCTTGCGGACAGTAATTATCTTGCTCCCTCCCTTTCACCGCGTTCCCTCACGCTCGCAACCCTCCTCTAGAATAAGAAGGTCTTCTCAATTCATCGGGCTCCGGTTACTTCCGCTTCCTTACGATCGCTCCGGGATCCGCAACCAAGGATTCTCATGGCCACTGTTACGCAAACTCCTCCGGTTCCGCCGGTGATCGCGCAGCCAGAAACTCCCAGCCCCGCAAAGTCTCCAGACGCGCAAGCGGCCGGTCCGCAACAAACGCGCCTGGTCAAGCTCATCATCTCCATGATGAAGAGCCGCCCACACATCAGCGACCTGATCTTTTCCCCGGGACGCATGCCGCAAGTGGAAGTCGACGGCCAATTGGTCGAGATGACATTCCCCGGAATCAATAAGCTGACTCCGCAAGACACGGAGCAGATCGGCCGCGAACTCATTGGCGACAGCGAACACCACGTCAAACAACTGGAATTGAATGGATCCGCAGACGTTTCTTTTGGTATCTCCGGCGTGGGCCGTTTTCGCGTGAATGTGTTCCGCCAGCGCGGCACGTGTGCAATTGTGATGCGCGCGATTCCACGAAATATCCCGACATTCGATCAACTCAAACTTCCCAAAGTCCTCGATGAAATCTGTCACGCGCGCAATGGGCTGGTGCTGGTGACCGGTCCTACCGGCTCGGGAAAATCTTCCACGCTTGCGGCAATCGTCGGGCGGATGAACGAAGAAAAAGCCATTCACATTTTGACTATCGAAGATCCGATTGAATTTGCGCACAATCACAGGAAAGCCACGATTCACCAGCGTGAATTGCACATGGATACGCCAACATTCGCGCTGGCGTTGCGCGCGGCGTTGCGGCAGGCTCCGAAGGTTATTCTTGTTGGAGAAATGCGCGATCGCGAGACGATGGAAGTTGCGCTTGAAGCTTCGGAGACGGGCCACCTGGTTCTTTCCACTTTGCACACGATTGACGCGGCGAAAACCGTGGAACGCATTATCGGCGCATTCCCCTTGAGCGAGCAGCAAGGCATTCGCATCCGACTCTCGAAAGCTTTCCGCTTTATCGTTTCGCAACGATTGCTGCCGCGCATGGACGGAAAAGGCCGCATCCCCGCGATCGAAGTATTGAAGTCCACTATGCGGACGCGCGAATACGTAGAAAAAGGCGAAACCGAAGGCAAGTCGCTGCTGGACGCGATGCGCGACGGTTCAATTGACGGGATGCAGCATTTCGACGGGGTCATCGAAGATTTCATCCGCAATGGTGTTGTGGACTTTGAAGCGGGCATGAGTTACGCCACGAATGCGGGAAACCTGCGGCTGGATCTTACCGATTTCCTCGAAGGCACCGGGCGGCATACGAAGCCCGGGTTGCGCGAGACGGAAATCGAAATTGAGCGGCTGTAGGCGAAGTTGATTTGTTCGGCGGGAAACTAAAATCATAAATTCTTCGCTCGCTCCGGTTGGCAGAGAACCTCGTCTGAGGAGCAATCTTGCGGACATGAGGCGCAGCAATGCTGTGCCCCTACAATGACAACGACGAAGCTGGAACCGCGAGTGGGCTCTTATTGCGGCGGGGCTTGTAGCGGCGGATTTGGGTTCATGTTTTGGTTCTGCTGAGGATTCTGACCGGACGTGCCGTTGGAAAATGGCGAGTTTGGACTTGATGATGTTGGCGATGTGGGCGAACTTCCGAACGGCGAAGCATTCGGCGGCGGAACACCAATGGCGTTTCCCGTGGAAGAATCCACGGATGGATCCCAGATAAATTCAAATTGCCGGTAGTTCTTAGCCTTCTCGAACCACAGAAACGAAGCTTTGTTGGTTTTGCTGCCCACACCGATGATGTTGCCGCCAATGACGGTGGGCGCGTCTCCGGTATCCGAGGGCGCTAGCGACTGAGGCGTAGACATATCGCCCGTCGAGCCATTCGCGGTGTTCGGGTCGTTGGGATTTTGCGAGTTCTGCTGATTCTGCCCGCCATTGGCATTATTTGTGCCGAAGCCCGACCCAAACGAACTGTTGTTTCCACCGAACGAGGAATTGTTGAAGGAAGAATTTCCGGAGGAAGAACCACCAAAGGACGAGTTCCCAAAGGATGAACCGCCGGACGAAGAGTTCCCGAAAGACGAATTGCCAAACGAAGATTGATTCGCGGAGGATCCTGCTCCTGGAATCGCGCTGCCAAATCCCTGCGCAGATTGTCCGTTGGAGTTCAACGTGCGAGGTTTCAGGCTGCCGATCAATTGGCCATTGGGGCCAACGTAAATGAGCCGCCACGAACCATCGACCGGATTCATCGGATCTTTGAAGGGCTGGCGCATAAAGCGAATCCCGGTTTTGGGTTTGTACAGGTCTTCCAATTGCGTTGGGAATCGGTGCAGTTTTTGGTAGTAGAGCCGGATGCCGCGAACATACTGGCGGCCGCGCCAAACCATTTCTTGTTCTTTTTCCCGCTGGCCGTTGGTGATGGAGTTGGGCATAGCGGCCATGGTGCCCAAGGCAAGCAACGCCAACAAAAACAGCACCAACAACAGGGCGTATCCTTGTTCGCCGCGCCGAGCCGTGCGATTGGTGTTCCGTAATTTCATGCTGCTGGTTGCATTTCGAGCGCGTTCGAACCGCGCTGCCCCGTATTCAGGTCTTCAAAATCGATGCGGTCATTGCCGATATGCGTTATCCGGATGTGATTTTGGACAACTTCGCCTTCGCCGACGATACGCACTTCTTCGCCATCCAGCAAAAATGCACGACGCTGTCCGCTCGATGGCAAAGTGCCATATCCATAGAACTTCATGGCCAACTGCGCGGGCGGGGGAGGTGGGGGCGGCTGCGGCCCGACTGCCTCATGCTTAGGAGCTTCGATCTTAACGTTAGGATCGACGGGCGGCGGAAGCGGCACAGCCACGAATATATTGCGACCCGTGGGCTTGTATTCGGTGGCCTCGGCCATGCGCAGTTGATCGAAAACTTTGCCAAAATCCTGCGCATTGATCGGAATGTAGTTGGAGGCAGCACGCACGCCACCCAGATTCCCAGTACCGTGAGCGACATAGAAATACCAGACCAGCGCCGCGACGACGACGAGCGCGCCGAGAATCATCAACTGTTTCTGTTGTTTCTTGTCGGCCATTACGCTTTCCGGAAATACGTCAAAATCTTCAGTTCAATCTTCAAAGTCCCCGGAGTCACTTGGCCCGCCGTTCCGGAGTCCACCTGCAAGCCATCGATGATGTAGGTATTTTTCGAGCGTTGCAGGCGATTCAAGAAGCTCACGATACCGGTGTAATCCCCCAAAACAGTCTCTTCGATACCAATTTCGGTGAGACCGCGCCCCGCAAGTTCTTTCTCACGGAATTTTTTCTCGTCGACGTGAAGATGAGTCTCTTTTGCGAACTCGGTCAATTCCTGGTCGATGGTTGAATAACCGCGCGATGCGGTGGGCAAAGCGGCCTCGAACTGGTCAAATTCCTTCAGGACCTGAGGAATTTTGGCGCGAATTTCGCTGGCGCGCTTGACGTCCAGCTTCATCAACTGGAGTTGGCGATTCTGTGCCTGTAATTCCTGCTGGGGGTTGCGATGCGAGGCGGTAATGCGGGAACTCAAATAGGCGAAGGCGCCGTCCGCAAAAAGCAAGACGGCGAGGCCGATGTAGATTGGCAATTTGTTGAGGCGCGGTTCGGTCATGTTCAAATCGTCTTGTACATTGCGGTGAATTCCACGGTCAAACGATCCGCACCGGGATCCTGCGCGGTTTTTTCGCCGGTGAGTTCCACCTGAGAAAAGGATTTCGATTCTTCGAATGCCTGCAACATCTTGAATTTTGCTTCTTCGCTGCTGGCCCCAACCGTAAACTTAACGCTGACCGTACCCTTATCGAGTTTCGGTTCGATGCGCACGACATGGACGCCCTGCGGAAGCGTGCGTTCCAGGTCCATGAACATTTCCGTCCAATTAAAGCTGCGAGCCTCAATCACAGACATCGTAAACTTGGCACGATCCTGCAGACCGGCATTTTCCTGCTGCGCAAAAAAATGTTCCAGATCCTGCCGCTGCACGTTGAGACGGTCCATCTCAGACTGGAGCGACTGAGAACTGGCGCGCAATTCGGTATCGGCTTTGCGGAGCTCATAGTAGTGCCAGCCCAGGATTAGGAAGAGCAAGCCACCCAAAACGCCAACGAGTGTGGCGCTAGCGAGGAACTTGCGTTCGCTGATCAGCGGCTTGGTAGCGAGATTTAGTCGAACGTACATAGAGCGTCTGCCAGACTCTCCTTAATTCCGGTGCAACATCCAGCCGACCAATCCATCGAGTTCGCGGTCCGCCAGTTGTTTGGCATCTTTCGGCAAAGTTCCATCGGAAATCGCGCCGTTAAGCAAAGAACTCACAGGACATTTAAACTCTTCCTCGAGAGGACGCACGAAACCTGGCAGCCGGTTGCCTAATCCCGCTACGCGGACGGCTTGAATGCCCTCCTGCCAGGTGTCCTGATAGTAGGCGGCCAAAGGAAAAACTTCTTCGAGCAGCATTTGCGGAGTGATTTCTCCGGCATGCGTGGGCAATTCCGTGCAGCGATAACCAGCCAGAGAGCCGTCGCGCACGATGGCAGTAGTGAGCGAGGTGCCGGAAACCCGAGCCAGCAACGTAGGCCGCTGATCTTCGAGTATGGTGATGGCGGCCAGCGAAGAGCTGATCACGATGCCGGGCCGAAGATTGCAGGCTTCGAGCAATGCTTCGTACTCACGAATGATTCTGAGGCGCGCGATGGCGGTAACAACGTCGACGCCCTCGGCACGAGACGCCTGACGCATGTACGAAAGCAACGTTTCGTCGACCTCGAAAGGCACGCTCTTCTTGAGTTTCCAACGAAGCATGGGAATGGCTTCTTCGGAGGAACGTGGAAAGTCGTCGAAGTGCTGCACAAAAACACGAATGACCGGATCGGGCAGTAGCAGAGCAGCGTCTTCTTCCTTAGCGTCGAGGCTTTTGCAAACCGCGGCGACCGCACTTTTCACGGCGGCGGAATTCAGCAAGTTCGTTTCAATCGCGGATGGCACAACGGCGCCCGGCGGCAAATCTTGCAGGGCAACGCCTTGAATACCGCCCGTGCGAGTGAAGCGCACGGCAGCAACCTGACCCGGCGCTACCTGGACGGCAATATTCGGATGTGGAGTCGCATCGACCCAGCGCATCAGTCGCCCGAACAAGCTGTTCGACGAAGAAGTGCTCTGAAATGCCGTACCGTTAGTCAACGAAGGTCACCTTGTTGATTTCGCGAAGTGTCGTACTGCCTTCTTTGATTTTGGCCAAACCGCTCTGACGTAGCGTAATCATACCTTCTTCGATGGCAGCACGCTTGATTTCGGATGTCGGCCTGCGATCAACAATCATTTCACGGATACGATCGGTCAGGTCCAGCAACTCGCAAATTGCGGTGCGGCCGTGATATCCGGTGCCCGAACACTCCAGGCAGCCGCCGCCTTCCGCAAACTGATAGGTGGACCAGATAGCCGGATCGAGACCCGACTCGCGCAATTCCTGATCGGTATGTTTCTTGGGCCGCTTGCACTGCGGGCAGATCACACGCACGAGGCGCTGCGCCATGATGCAATTCAACGCGGAAACGAAGTTGTACGGCTCAACACCCATGTTGATGAAGCGGCCGATGACGTCGGTGACGTTGTTGGCGTGCACCGTGGTGAAGACCAGGTGGCCGGTGAGCGCGGACTGAATGGCGATCTGCGCGGTTTCCTGGTCGCGAATTTCACCGACCATGATTTTGTCGGGGTCGTGGCGCAGAATGGAGCGCAATCCGCGGGCAAAGGTCAGGCCCTTTTTCTCGTTTACTGGAATTTGCGTGATGCCGCGCAATTGATATTCGACCGGATCTTCGATGGTGACGATTTTGTCTTCATCGCTCTTGATTTCGTTGATGGCGGCATAGAGAGTGGTGGTTTTGCCGGAGCCCGTGGGCCCTGTGACCAGCACCATGCCGTACGGTTCGCGAATGTAGCGGCGGAATCTTTTGGTCTCGAGGCCGGAGAAGCCAACGACGTCGAGGCTCAGGTTCTGAAACTTTTCGGAAAGGGTTTCCTTGTCGAGGACGCGCAGAACAGCGTCTTCGCCGTGACTGGCCGGCATGATGGAAACGCGCAGGTCGATATAACGGCCCTTGTATTTCACACGGAAACGACCGTCTTGAGGGACGCGGCGTTCGGCGATATCGAGATCGCTGAGGACCTTGATGCGGGAAATAACGGTGGAGTGCCACTCTTTCGCAATAGGCTGCATGGCATGCTGGAGAACGCCATCGATGCGGTACTTCACGGCGACTTCGGTGTCGCGAGCTTCGATGTGAATGTCACTGGCGCGGCGCTCGAGAGCGGTGAAGATAACGGTTTCGACGAGGCGTACGACCGGACTGACAGCGGTGTCGCGCGTGAGGCGATCGCCGGAAATGGTCTCTTCGCTCTCGACGTCATCCTTGGAAATCTGCAGGGTGAATGCTTCGGTGGCTTGTTCCAAGACGCGCTGCGATTGCTCGGTGCGCTTGAGGATGTCGCTGATCTGGCGCGAGGTGGCGACCTTGATCGACAGCTTCTTGCCCAACAGCAGCGGAAGTTCGTCGCTGAGAAGCACTTGGCTGGGATCGGCCACGGCGATGACGAGCGTGTTGCTGTGGACTACCAGCGGCACAAAGTTGTATCGGAACATCAAGTCGGCCGGAATGGTGCGAAATAGTTCAGCGTCGATGCGCTGTTCGCGTAGATCGATAAAGCCGCAGCGATAGCGTTCCGCAAGACGGCGCGCTTGGTCGCGTTCTTCGGCAGCGTCTGCCGAGCCCGGCGTGGGGATAGCCGGGTCGCGCAAATTGGATTCGGGTGTGGTAGCCATAAACTTTTCTAAACCTTACCTTGCCGTACCTGTCGCTGAGAAAGAGAAGATAGGCAAATAGAGTGAAACCAGGATGAACATCACCAACAATCCCATGAAGATCAGGATCAAGGGTTCGATCAGAGAAACGAGAGCGCCAAGACGAAGGCTTACTTCTTCTTCGTAGAATTCGGCAACGGAATTGAGCATGGGCGCGAGAGCACCGCTAGATTCGCCTACTTCCACCATGTCCAGGGCCATTTCCGGCATGACTTTTGTGGCGGCAAGAGCGCCGTGCAGGGATTCGCCTTCGCGAACCATTTGCGTGGCGCGATTAACCGAGCCGCGGACCAAACGACTGGTAATTGATTCCGCCGCCGTGGTTAAAGCTCCTACCAGCGGAGTGCCTCCGGTCAACAGGGTAGCGAGAGTGCGGCAGAATTGGGAAACCTGGAACTTGAGCAGTGTGTCGCCAACAATAGGGATCTTAAATTTCAGACGGTCGAATGTGACGCCGCCGGCTTCAGAGCGCGACCAGAAAAATATTCCAATGATGGCGCAGATGAACAGTCCGAGAACGGTGAGAATGTACGGCCGGTAGCTTACGGTGACGGCGATCAGCAGCCTGGTGGGAGCAGGGAGTTCGACGTTCAAATCGCCGTACAATTCCGAAAACTTGGGGATCACCACCGTGACCAGGTACGTGACAATCACGATCGCCACAATAATTAGCAGCGTGGGATATACCAGCGACGCGAGAATCTTTTTCTTCACACCGGTGCTGACACGCTGGTAGGCAATGTAGTACTCGAGAACTCCTGAAAGATTGCCGCTCTTTTCACCGGCAAGAATAGCGGTGGAATAAACTTTCGAAAAAACGCCGGCTTCGTCTACGGCCTCGGAGAGAGACTTCCCTTCCCGGACATGGTCGCGAATCTGGGTGAGGATCGGGCGAAGTTTGGGTGCGGTAGCACGGGTGGCCAGCAGGTCGAGGGCGCGCAAGATGGGCAGACCGGCCTTGATGAGCGTATTGAACTGCTGATTCAGAATGAGGAAGTCGTTGCCGCCGATTTTCTTCTGCTTGCGGACCCCGAACATGCCGCTGATGAGGTTATTGCGAGCTTCGACCGAGTAGACGTAGAGCCCACGATCGGCAAGCTTCTGTCGAGCTTCATCGAGCGTGCCGGCAGCCTCGACGTGCGAATAAACACGTCCATTGGCATCGGCAACGCGGCAGACAAATTCACCCATAGGGGCTCTAGTTTACCTCATCCTGCGAGTTCGCCAAAAAAGTCTGGCGGAGGGTGTTGACGTCATGAGCACGGCGGCTCTGGGCAGAGAGCAGGTGGTTCACTCTCCACACGTTACTGACGGGCTTGGGATGCCTCGGGTTGTATGCCATTGATGATAGCGACGCCCATGGGCGGCTTGAACTGGAAAAGAGACTTGTCGAGAGTTGGGTCCCACTGCCAGTTCCTGAAGCGAAACTCGATGCGAATGCCGCCTGGGTCGCGAACAATGATGCGAGCCAGTTCCCCACTGGGGCTCACCTCGAAGTACGCCTCTTGCGAGGAGGGCGGGTCGGCTTTGGGCGATTTGGGGTTGGGAGACTTGGTGTCGGCCGATTTGGGCTCGGATCCACGGAGTGCACAGCGGTAAACCTGATTCTGCGGGTCCACAGGCTTCTCCGTGTGCGATATGCCGATTTCGGAGCAAACGCGGGAGAGCTTCATGTCGGTGGTCAGCAAGGCCAGTGGCGTCCTCCAATCCTGAGTGGTCTTGGCGGGGGTACGCGAAGCGGTACGGTCGGCTGGAGCGTAAAACCACGCGTATTTGCCGTCGACGAGGAAGAGGTTCTTCTCCGGAGCTTCGTAGTCCCAGCGCATTTTGCCAGGGCGGAGGAAGTAGGCGGTGCCGGCCTCCTTGCGGGTAGCCTGGCCATTTTCCGAGTACTCCTCGAGGAAAGTGGCAGAGAGCGTGTGAGCGGCCCGGTAGCGGGCTTCGAAATGCGCAAGGGCGGGGTCTGTGGCGACAGGACGGGTTTGTGCGTGGCCAGCGACACTGCACGAAATCAGCAAGAGCGATAGGAAGAAGCGGGGTTGAGTGGACGTGAAAAGCGAGCGCTGTAGCGAGCCGGAGAGACGAGTAAACGTGTTGTAGCGCTGCACTCTCGAGTTATAGCAGGCACGCTGGGGCTAATCAAATCCCCGGATCGGTGGCAGCGGCGGGGCTTGCGTTGTTGTAACGGATCACCGAGGTCTGATCCGAAAAGAACCAGCGATTCCCGGTTGAGCCAGCCGCGATCGGATTGCCGTTTACCGAGTAGTCCGCAGGGTTGCCAGATGCATCGGTGCCCGTGACGGCGTAGGTGAATGTAAAGCCGTCCTTGCTACCGGTGCTCACTACCGGGTCCAAGAGAAGAGCATTGGTGGTTGTAGCCGTGGTTCCTGTGCCGCCAAGGTAAGACAGGTTGGTGGAGAAGCCCATGCCAAACTGGATCGAATAAGCAGCCTCGGCTGTGTTGATGTCGCGCACGGTCTGGACAGCGGAAGCTTCGTTGGCGGCCATCTTAGACCGCATGAAGCTGGGGATAGCGATTGCGGCGATGATCAGAATGATCGCAACCACGATCAACAGCTCGATAAGCGAGAACCCGGCTTCTTTGCGTTTCATAGACTTACCCCCGTCTCAGTAGGTCGTGCCCGAATGCTTAACTCTTAACTTATGACTGGTATGAGCACGACAGGGACCATAAGCAGAATACCGATAAGACCTTTGTTTTTCTGTGATTTAGATTGCTATTGACGCGAATTGTGACGCTAAAGGTCAGGACGAGAGCAAAAGATGTCAATGAATCGCCCGTTGTGGTAAGTGAACACAGAGCTTACGCCAAGTGAGGCAAAAAGAAAACGGAGCGAACCTTGTGGCTCGCTCCGTGGAAATCTCGCAGAAGGTGAGTCCCGCGATTTGAATCTTACAGAGGATTCGTACCGATAGCGCAACCGCTGTTCGTCGGGGAGTAGTAGAGCACCAGGTCCTGGCTGCTGCAGAACATACGTGTGCCAGTGTTCACGGCCGCAGGCGTCGCGGTCGAGGTATAGCCGGTCGAAGTGGGAGCCGGGACGGCGAAGACGTAGCCGCTCTTCGTGCCCGCCGACAACAGGTTGTCGATCAAGCAAGCCCCAGACGAGCTCGGGGTACCGCAAGGACTTGCCCCACCGAGCTGGGCCAAAGTTGCGAACACTCCAGGATAGGTGTTGTTGTAAGTAACCTCAGCCGTGTTAATCGTACGGAGAGAGGCCACTGCCGAAGACTCGTTCGCTGCCATTTTGGAGCGAATGAGGTTCGGAATTGCGATGGCCGCGATGATCAAAATGATCGCCACGACGATCAGCAACTCGATAAGAGAGAAACCCTTCTGCTTCTTCATGAGATCTCCTTGAGAGATTGTATAGTGCCTGAGCACACCCGGAATGGAGCAAGAGCCGTGCCAACCGTAGGCAGGGGAGTACTGAAGTACTAGAGCTTTGATGCATCATGTTAAGGATAGGACAGTTACCTTCGTGCTCGGTACCAGACATAAGAGCTTTTCGCGGCCGGAAGCCGCCTTCGGACCCAGATAATGACAATTTTTGTCGTTCGAATGTGTCACTAGTTGTCAGTCCCTCGCGTAGCGCAAATTCCCACGCTAGCGCGCCGATAAAGAACGAAGGCAGCTGTATTCCCCGACGGGTCATCCGTAAATTCGTGCGAATTGGACTCGCAAGAGTGCAGGAAGTGTGAGTCCAACCCGGCGCTTATCCATTAGACATGCTGCTTTGAAAACTCGGGCGCTTTCATTGACGCAAAGCGGCGGCCTCGCTAACTTAAGAAATTGGCGAATGGACTGAATTGATGGAAACACTCGGAAATTTACGAGGCCGCCTGAACTGGGCCAACCTGAAGAAACCACCTGCCGCCGCGTTTGCCGTAGCGCTGGCGTTGCGGTTCACGCTTGTCGTGATCGGCCACATCTTCGAGGACCGAATTCATCACTATTTTCTGAGCTGGGGGCTCGAAGCGATGATGGTGTCGCATTCGCTGGCCACCGGACATGGTTTTGCCCACGGCTTCCCGCACTACCCATTCGAAACAGGATGGGTGGCGCCGGTATACGTTTTGCTGTTGAGTTATGCGGAAATTATTTTCCGGCTGCACGATCACAACGTGCTGATTTTCGGGCAAGTGATCAACGTTATTTTCTCGGCGTTGACGTGCTATCCGATCTACAAGCTGGGCAGGAGACTGTTTGACGAACGTTTCGGCGTGATCGCAGCGTGGTTGTGGGCGTTTCTGCCGACCGCCATTCTTATGCCGGTGGGGTGGATCTGGGACCAGTCGCTGTCCGGCCTGCTGCTTGCGTGGCTGCTGTACTGCACCTATACGATTACCGAATCGTCTTCGGACATGCATTGGACTGGTTACGGGCTGCTGTGGGGCTTCACTGCGCTGACGAATCCTACACTTTGCGCGCTGCTGCCCTTCTTCGGCTTTTGGATCTGGTACAAGCGCTACAAGCTATCCCTCCCGTCAGTGGCTTTTCTGGCGAGGGCCGCGCTCTTCTTCATCCTGGCGATAACGCCCTGGACCTTGAGGAACTATTTCGAATTTGGCACCTTCTCATTCATCAAGACCAATTTCGGAGTAGAACTGTGGCTGGGCAATAATCCGGATGTGCAATACGTGTACTCGGCGCAACATCATCCGATGGAAGACTA
This sequence comes from Candidatus Acidiferrum sp., assembly GCA_036496065.1. GTDB lineage: Bacteria > Acidobacteriota > Terriglobia > Acidiferrales > UBA7541 > Acidiferrum. Next base: position 13,133 of record DASXLU010000197.1, on the reverse strand, counting down.
CCGGGAATACAAATTACTGGTGCTGACCAACGAGCCAATTTACAGCCGGCTGAAACAACGTGACGCGGTGGCGTTCATTCGCGCCAATCCCAAGAGATTCGTAACGCTGGTGGGGAACCGGGTAGTAGACACGTGGGCCGGAGTATACGATTCGTTTCTGACATCGTATATACAATCGCTTTTGGTGCGGCGAATCCTGGTGCTGTACACGGGAATCGTCTCGATCATCGGGTTCGTAGGGTTATTCATCGGCCTGCGAGCGAGATTTGTGGATTTTCTGCCGTTTGCGTTTTGCCTTCTGATTTTTCCCATACCCTATTACGTGACGCATAGTTCGCTCCGTTACCGCCATCCAATAGATCCGGCGCTGGCGATTCTGGTAACGCTGGCCTTGCTGCGTTTCCTGGCATTATTCCGCACGCCAGAAATGCAAAGGATTGAGCAGGGACTGCCGTTGCGAGTCAGCGAACAAGAGCCGGTACACGCATAATTCCCAACACAATCGTTAGGCGATAAGCCGTTTTGGGCGTGGATGAGGATTTAGATGCTGGTGAAATTTGTGTTTGCGGGCGGCCTCCCTTCCGGCGTCAGGGCAAGCAAGAAGGCGGTCCCTACAATAGCGGTGCTTCGCGAACGTGCGTGCCTACAGGTTGTGCTTCTTGGCGAAATGGCGGAAGGAACGGTAGCTGATCTTGAGTAGCTCCGCGGCTTGGGTGCGGATGCCGTGCGATCGTTCCAGGGCGGCTTGCAGGTAGCGCTTTTCGGTTTTTGCGACGACGCGTTCGAAGTCCACGCCTTCGGTGGGGAAATGGATACCGTTGCCGCTTTCGGCGGAGGAAGGTAATGCGGTGGCGACGCCGGCGACGCGATCTGGCAGGACACCCGTGCTGATCTCCGGGCCACTTTCGAGGGCCACAGCGCGCTCGATCGTGTTTTCCAGTTCGCGCACGTTGCCGGGCCAGTCGTAGGATTCGAGATGCCGCATGGCTTGAGGCGAAATCCCTTCGATGGGTTTTTCCATGGACTTGCGGAATCCTTCGAGGAAATGTCGCGCAAGCAAGGGAATGTCTTCGCGGCGTTCGCGCAGTGACGGAACGTGAATCGGAATAACGCTCAGTCGATAAAATAAATCCTCGCGAAACTCGCCAGCAGCGATGGCCTTCTCCAGGTCGCGGTTCGTGGCTGCAATCACGCGGACATCGACGTCAGTTTCTTCATTGCTGCCCAACGGCCGCACTTTGCCTTCCTGCAACACGCGGTACAGCTTCACCTGCATGGCCAGGTTCATATTGCCGATTTCGTCCATGAACAACGTTCCGCCGTGAGCGGCTTGGAACAATCCGCGGCGATTCTCGTTCGCGCCGGTAAATGCACCTTTCATGTAGCCGAAGAGTTCGGACTCGAGAAGGGTTTCCGGGAAGGCACCGCAATTGATGGTGATGAAGGGAGTTTGCGAACGCGCGCTGTTTTCGTGAATGGCGCGAGCAACCAACTCTTTACCTGTACCACTTTCGCCGGTGATGAGCACGCGGCTGTTTTGCGGTGCCACGGTCTGGATGAGATCGAAGATGGCCTTCATTTTCGGGCTTTGGCCAATGATGTTGTCCAGGCCCGTGAGGCGGCGCAGTTCCCTGCGCAGGTAACCGGCTTCTTTTTTCCACCTCAGATTCTCGGAGACTTCACGCACGGCCAGACGCAACTGCTCAACCAGTTCGTGATCCTTGATCACGTAGCGGTTGGCGCCTTCATTGGCGGCGGCGATCGCTGTTTCCAGGGTCGGGACTCCGGTAATCAGCACGAAGTACGAATCCGGGGCAATTTCGCGGGTAAAGCGGAGAAGTTCCACGCCGGTGGCGCCGGGCATGCGGACGTCGGAAATAATGATGTCGAACAGCGAACTTTCCAGTTTGCGCTTGGCAGCTTCCACGCTATTGGTGACTTCCACGCGGTGACCTTCCTTGCGAAAGGTAATCTCGAGCAGTTCGCAGATGGACTTCTCGTCATCGACGACGAGAATGTGGACCATATCGCGAGCGGCTTCTTTAGCGGCAATTTTTGTCGCTTGCATAAAACCTCAGTCTGCACACGGCAGTTCGACGACGAACTCCGCGCCCTTAGCTTTTTCGCTGATCACGGTAATGCGGCCATTGTGAGCTTGAATAATCTGGTAGACGATGGCGAGTCCCAAGCCGGTGCCACCCTCAAAATTGGACTGCAACGGTTCGAATATTTTTTCGCGTTCCTCGGGAGCGAGACCGATGCCGGTGTCGCGGAAGGAAATGCGCAACCATTCGGGGACGTGTTCGATGCCAACGGTGAGAGTGCCGCCGCTGGGCATAGCCTTAAGAGCGTTGTCGCACAAGTTCCAGAACACCTGCTTGATCTTGTTGGGATCGACTTGCGCCTTGCATTCGCGGCCATTGAACGTGCGGACAATCTGGTAGTTCGTGTCAATGCCAGGCTTGCGCTCCATCAGCAGAAGGGTTTCGTCGAGCAAGCCGCGCACGTCGAGATCCTGAAAGGTATAGGATTTCTCGCGCGAATAGTTCAGGAAGTCGGTAATGATGTGATTCAGTCTTTCGGATTCGCGGCTGACGATATTCACCAGATGCTTTTCGTCTTCTTCCAGGGGGACGAGGCGCGCGAGTTCTTTCACGGCACCGGCCATGGCGGTCAGAGGCTGGCGAATCTCGTGTGCGATGGCGGCGGAAAGTCTTCCCACGGCGGCCATGCGTTCCTTGGTGGCCACTTCCTGTTCGAGTCGACGCAATTCGGTCAAATCCTGAAAGTTGAAAACGTAGCCGCTGCGTGCAGCGTCTTTGGTGCGCAAGGGCGAAACAGAGATTCCCAAGAATCGACGCTGCCCCAAGGCGCCGCGCACTTCAATTTCGCGACGCAGGGAAAGCCGCTCCGGCAGTGCGGACATATTGGGCAGCCAGAAGTCCGCGCTGACCTCGCGCAGATTACGGCCACGCAATTCGGCAAAAGAACGGCCGAGGATTTCCTCACCGGTACGGTTGAGGAGGACGACGCGGCCATCCAGGTCGGTAGTCACCAAGCCACCGCGCATGGAATGAATAATGTCGGATGTGAAATCCTGCAATTCCTCGAGCTCGACGCGTTTCTGTTCCAGTTCGCTGCTCTTACGCCGCAGAGAGAGAGACAGCAGCCCCGCGAGGTAGCCGACGGCCAAAAATGCAAAGGCATTCCCCAGGAACCAGAGGCGCATGGCCTCGGGCGTTAAGGCAGCAATCGACGTGCGCGGAATCTTTCCGGCGTGCACCAGGGCCACAACGATGCCCAGCGACGCCAAGCACAAGAGCGACGTGAGGAACGCCGAGCGGCGAGAAAACAGAATACTGGCAACGATGATGATGAGCAGATAGAGCGAGGTGAAGTTGCTGTCCTGTAGCCCGGTGGAATAGACGATGCCGGTAATCATGGCCACGTCGGTGAGGACCTGGACGCCGCCAAACCAGGTGGCCGGGGAGAGGAGCCGCACCAGGATGAGGTGCAGGATGCCGATGGTTATCCAGAGAATGATGATCGGCAAGAAGAAGCGTGTGGTGCCGCTGGAGGGGAGATACTGCGGCCACACGACACCCACGCCCAAAATAAGGGCGATCATGAGCAGCCGGACGCGAGTCAGCCACTCGAGCCATTCTCTGCGGTCGAATGTACGTTCCATGAGCGAATCGCGGGAAAACGCGAACCCCCAGCCTATCTTAGACAGAAAAAGGAGGGCAGGTAGCTTTACCTGTCCTCCCTTTTCGAGAAGAGAACCCCCTGCCTAGTGCGCCGAGCTCAACTTGCCAATCAGCGAGAAGAGCGGCAAATACATGGAGATGACGACGCCGCCGACGACCACGCCGAGGAACACGATCATGATCGGCTCGATGGCGGTCAACAAGTCCTTCACCGCGGCGTCGACTTCTTCTTCGTAGAAGTCGGCGATTTTTTGCAACATGGCATCCATGGCGCCGGTCTGTTCGCCGACCGCGATCATCTGGGTAACCATGCCCGGGAAAACGTTGGAGTCCCTGAGAGGCTCGGTGAGGGATTTGCCTTCCTCGAGGGACTTGCGAACCTGAGTGAGGGCTTTCTCGATGACGGCGTTGCCGGAAGTCTTGGCGGTAATGTCCAGACCTTCGAGAATGGGAACACCGCTAGCGATCAAGGTGCCGAGGGTGCGGGTGAAACGCGCCACAGCGATCTTGCGCATCACGAGACCGAGAACGGGCAAATGCAAGATCGTGGTATCGATGGCCATACGACCTTGCTTGGTGCCGTACCAAACCTTCAAGCCAACCAAACCGGCGACGAAGGCGACGACGATGAGTAAGCCAAAGACGCTGCCAACGAAGTTACTCAAGCCGATGACGATTTTGGTGGGCAACGGCAGGTCGACGCCCAAGCCAGCGAACAGGGTTGCGAACACCGGCACGACTTTCCAGAGCAGCAGGATGATGACGCCGGCCGCGACGGTCAAAACACCGACCGGGTAAACCATGGCCGATTTCACGGCGCGCTGTAACTTGACGTTCTTTTCGATGTAGGTGGACAAGCGCTGCAAAATGGTGTCGAGAATACCGCCCGTCTCGCCGGCTTCCACCATGTTGGAGTACAACGAGTCGAATACCTTGGGATACTGTTTCATGGCGGTGGAGAGGTTGCTGCCGCCTTCCACAGCGCTGCGCACGCCGGTGAGGACCTTCTGAAAGGTCTTATTCTCCTGCTGGCTGGCCAGAATTTCCAGACACTGAACCAGCGGCAAGCCGGCGTCGATCATTACGGAGAACTGACGCGTGAAAATAGCCAGTTCCTTTGCCTTCACGCCGCCGCCGAATGTGGGCAGGTTGAATTCCTTGCCCTTTTCGGACATTTTAGTCGGAGTGATCTGCTGACGGCGCAACAGGCTTTGCAGCTCTGTCTTGTTATTCGCCGTCATCTCTCCGGATACAGACGATCCAGATCGATTTGTTCCTCGATACGTAAAGACCGGCATGACGTTTCCTCCTCAGCGGCCGCAACTCATTATCGTTCGTCTCAAACCTTCCCGAAAAACCGAAATTCTAGTGACGCGTACCCACGGGCGTCTTGGGCGTGGGCTTGCCCGATGACTGGGTGGTGGCCACGCCGCGATTGATCATGTCTTGCAGTTCGTCTGGATTGGACGAGCGCGAAATGGCTATGTCCAACGTGATCATTTTCTGGAAATAGGCGTTCGCCAAGCCCTGGTTGAACGTCTGCATACCCGTCTGGCCCGTGCCGGTCTGCATCGCGGAATAAATCTGGTGAATTTTATCTTCGCGGACAAGGTTGCGAATCGCAGGCGTGGGCACAAGTACTTCCATGATCATGGCGCGGCCACGGCCATCAGCCTTGGGCAGTAGCGCCTGGCAAAGGATGCCTTCGAGCACCATGGAAAGCTGCGCGCGAATCTGCGGCTGCTGGTGAGCTGGAAAAACGTCGATGATACGGTTGATGGTGGAGGCCGCCGAGTTGGTGTGCAGGGTGGCAAAGGTCAAGTGGCCGGTTTCCGCGATACGCAGGGCGGATTCGATGGTTTCCAGGTCGCGCATTTCGCCGATGAGCACCACGTCGGGATCTTCGCGCAAAGCAGCGCGGAGCGAGTTGGCGAAAGAGTGGGTGTCGGCGTGAACTTCGCGCTGATTCACCAGACACTTTTTGTGATTGTGCAAGAACTCGATGGGGTCCTCGATGGTGATCATGTGCTCTTCGCGCTCGGCGTTGATCTTGTCGAGCATGGCGGCGAGCGTGGTGGACTTGCCGGAACCCGTAGGACCAGTGACGAGCACCAGACCGCGTGGCTTATCGCAGAGACCCTTGACGACGAGCGGCAGTCCCAAAGCGTCGAAGCCCTTAATTTCCCAGGGAATGGTACGGAATACGGCGCCGACGGCTCCGCGCTGATTGAAAACGTTGCCGCGGAAGCGCGCGAGGTTTTTCAAGCCGAAGGAAAAGTCGAGCTCGAGGTTTTCCTCGAAGCGATGCTTCTGGGCGTCGGTAAGAACGCTGTAGGCGAGAGACTTGGTGTCTGCCGCAGTGAGGGGCGGCATGTCCAGGGGACGCAGGCGTCCATGGACGCGCACGCGGGGCGCGCTATTGGTGGTGATGTGGAGGTCGCTGCCTCCCATCTCGATCATCTTCTTGAGCAACTCGCTCAGTGTTATGCCGGCCATTTGTGCGTCCTCTCTAAATTTACAAAACTGTCTCTCGAAGAACTTCTTCCATGGTGGTTTGACCCAAAGCCACTTTGATCAGACCGCTGCGGCGCAAAGTGATCATGCCCTGCTCAATGGCTTTCTTTTTGAGTTCGAGCGCCGAAGCACCAACCAGAATCAATTCGCGCAATTCGTCGTTAATTTCCATCACTTCGTACAAACCGGTGCGGCCTTTGTAGCCACCCTTGTTGCAAGTGGTACAGCCTCTACCGTGATAAATCTTGGTGGTCTTCACTTCTTCCGGCGTGTAGCCCGCATCGATCAAAGCCTGCTCGGGCACTTCCAGTTCCTCCTTGCAATTGACGCAGATGCGCCGAACCAAGCGCTGGGCGCAAATCAGGTTCACGGAAGTGGCCACGAGGAAAGGCTCAATTCCCATGTTCATCAAGCGGCTGATGGTGGAGGGCGCATCGTTGGTGTGCAAGGTGGACAGTACCAAGTGGCCGGTGAGGGCCGCTTTCACGCCGATTTCAGCGGTTTCGAAATCGCGAATCTCGCCGACGAGAATGATGTTGGGGTCTTGCCGCAAAAAGGCGCGCAAGGCCGCGGCGAAGTTCAACCCGATCTGTTCTTTCATCTGGACTTGGTTGATACCGGCCAACTGAAACTCGACGGGATCTTCCGCGGTCATGATGTTGGTATCGACCTGGTTGAGGCGCGCGACAGAAGAATACAGAGTGTTGGTCTTGCCGGAACCCGTAGGGCCGGTGACCAAAACCATGCCGTAAGGCTTAAGAATGTTGCGTTCGAACTTCTTCAGCGATTCCGGCTCGAAACCCAACTTGGTCATGTCCAGGCGCAGGTTTTCTTTGTCGAGCAAGCGCATGACGATTTTTTCGCCATAGAGCGTGGGGACGGTGGAAACGCGGAAGTCCAATTCCTTCTTCTTGCCCTCGGACTTGTACTTGATCATGATGCGGCCGTCTTGCGGGAGGCGCTTTTCGGCGATGTCCAGCTTGGCCATGATCTTCATACGGCTGGTAATCGCGTCGCGCAGCTTCAGCGGAGGATTCATGACGGTTTGCAGAACGCCGTCTACGCGGAAGCGGACGCGCATTTCGTTTTCGTAAGGCTCGACGTGAATATCGCTGGCGCCTCGCTTCACGGAATCAGTGAGAATCAGGTTGACTAGCTTGATGATGGGCGCTTCTTCCGCGGCACGTTCGAGCAGCGCCGCGTCCATCTCGGTCTCTTCGGCGGCTAGTTCCAGTTCCTGGTCTTCGTCCACCAGGTCCTTCATCAAGTTGCTGAGCTCTTCGTGGCTGGATGCGCCGCCACCATAAAAACGGGAAATCGACTCCGCGATAGCGGATTCCGACGCGACTACCGGCTCAACGTTGAAGCCGGTCATGAACTTGATATCGTCCATGGCGAACACGTTGGTCGGGTCGGTCATCGCGATGGTCAGAACCGAACCTACGCGGGAAAGCGGGATTACCTGGTAGCGCAGGGCGGTATCCTGCGGGATGAGCTTGATGACGTTGGGATCGATCTCGTAATACTTCAAATTGATGGAGGGAACGCCGTACTGACGGGAAAGCACACCCGTGATGTCGTCGTCCGTGATATAGCCCATCTTCGTGAGGCAGCTACCCAGCTTTCCACCGTTGGAGCGCTGAAATTCCAGCGCTTTATCCAACTGGTCCTGGGTGATGAGGCTTTCTTTTAGTAATATCTCGCCCAAACGGACGGACATCCGCAGCTCTCCCTGGAGCACATGTACCTAACGCTCAACATAGCAAACGCACCGGAAAGAGGTTGGCCGATTTTGCACGACCGTTGTGAATTCGCTAATACCTGTACGCCGGAGCAGGCTCCTGATAGCAGGGACAGAGCCTATTTCTTGACTTGGCGCCTTAGCCCTGTTTATCTTGCGAAAGAGATGTCTACACCTGGTAATTTGACGACGATTGGGGCCTCGAAGGTCTCGCGTGGTATGCCGGTGCGGGCGCGACAACGCGCAGCGCTGCTCCAGCCTCTCCCCATTTTGCATAATTACTACGATGCACTTTTTCGCGAGCATGGTCCGCAGAGCTGGTGGCCGGGGCGGACGCGTTTCGAAATTATCGTGGGCGCGATCCTGGTGCAGAACACGGCCTGGACGAATGTGGAACGGGCCATCGTGAACTTGCGGCGGGAACGCCTGCTGAGTCCCGCGGCTATGGAACATGTGTCGCAGACGAAACTGGCCGGACTGATTCGGTCTTCCGGGTATTTCCGGCAGAAGGCGCGAAGAGTGAAGGTGTTCGTGCGCTTCCTGAGGAAAGAGTACGGCGGATCGCTGGATAGGATGTTCCGGACGCCGACGGCGGTGCTGAGGGAGCAACTGCTTGCAGTCCATGGCATCGGACCCGAAACAGCGGATTCGATTTTGCTGTATGCCGGAGGGCATCCAGTGTTCGTGGTGGACGCGTACACCAGAAGGGTGTTGGAGCGACATCAACTGGTTCATCCCAAAGCTACCTATGAGGAAATCAGAAATCTTTTCGAACAAAGCTTACCGAACAGCGTTTCCTTGTTCAATGAGTACCACGCGCTGATCGTCCACACCGGAAAGTATTTTTGCAAAACGCGGGAACCACAGTGTGAGGCGTGCCCGTTGCATTCGTACCTGCCAAAAATGGATGAGGTGAAGCCGTGAGTCCGGCAAGCCCGAAGTCGCGCGCTCGCCTGATCGTGGGCGGGATTCTGGTTACGTTGCTGCTCGCCGCGGTGTTCACGCTGGGATCGCTGGATGTGCCGTTTGAGCCGCAATCGTGGCGCGAACTCATCGCGCTGTTCGCTGTCAACAGTTTCATCACCGCGGCGTTACTCGTCTTTCTGCTGATCTTTATCCGGTCCCTCGTTCGGCTGCGCATCGAGCGCAGCAAAGAGCAGCTTGGCGCGCGCTTCAAAACCAAGATGGTTTTGGGAGCAATGGCAATTTCACTGCTTCCCGTCATCTTCATGTTTTTTGTGAGCTATTCCCTGCTGAACCGGACGCTGGGACGGTGGTTCCCGCGGCCCTTGGAAATAGCTTCAGAAGAAACACAGAAACTGCTGAGCGATCTGGGCAAAGGCACGTTGCCACGCTTGCACACTTTGGGTTACCAGGCGGCCATGCACGCCAGCGAGACACCGGAAGCCTTCCTGGAGCATGCGCTGGCGACGGGACTGGATGCAGCATGGCTGTACGACGCGAAAGGCCATTTCGTGAAAGGGGGCGTGGTGTGTGATAACCAGCCCGAAGACCGTACCACGGAGATTTGCACGGTAAATGGCGTGCAAGGTACGCAGCAAAAAACGCTGCAAACTGGCGTGGAACTTTGGTTGGCGCAAGGAAAAACGTACTTTGCGGCGCGGGTCCCGGCAAACATAAATGGGCAAGACCAAGGTTCGCTCGTGGTCGCGAATAAGACCAGTCCCGACTTCCTCAAACGCCTCAACATCATCCAAGCGCAAACTCAGGAATACGAGAACGTCAAACAAAGCCTCCGTGCCGTGAAGCGCCAGATGTTGCTGATCCTGTTTTTCTTTACCCTGCTGGTGCTGTCTGCTGCGACGTGGGTGGCGTTGTTTCTCTCGAAGCAGGTTACCGTTCCGATTCAGGCGCTGGCCGAGGGCACGCGAGAAGTCTCGGCGGGCAACTTTTCGTATCAGGTGCCGGAGCAAGTGCAGGACGAGCTCGGCCGGCTGGTGCGATCGTTCAACTCGATGACGACGCAGCTTGCCGACAATCGCGCACAGATCGATGAGTTCACGCGCAATTTGCAGCAAGCGGTGCAGGAATTGGAGCGGCGGCGGCAGCTGATGGAAACGGTTCTCGAGAATATTCCTGCGGGCGTGATCTACCTGGACGCGAGCGGATCGATTCTGCGCACGAACACTGCGTTGACACAAATGTTCGGCGGCGAATCGCGCAACGTAACATCGCTGGAGGCGTTACTGGGCGCGGAGGCCCATCGAGTGCTGCTGCAACTGATGCGGCGCGCGCTGCGCATGGGAGTGGTTTCGCGAGAGATTGAGGTGGTGGAAAGTGGGCGCGTTTTACACTTGGCGGTGACGGTCAGCTCGCTGGGGCCGCGCCGTGCAAATACCGGATTCGTTCTGGTTTTCGATGACCTGACGGAAGTGCTGCGCACCCAGAAATCGGCGGCATGGCAAGAGGTGGCCCGGCGCATCGCGCACGAAATCAAGAATCCGTTGACGCCAATACAATTGTCTGCACAACGACTGAACCACCAAATTGCGTTGCGAACGGAATCGGGCGCACCGCCAATGGACCCGGAGTTGACGCAAATCGCGCAGGAGTGCGCGCGGTTGATCGAACGGGAAGTGGCTACCTTGGCGGCGCTGGTCAACGAGTTCTCACAGTTTGTACGCTTCCCCGCCGCGAAACTTACGCCGACAGATACCAACACGACGGTACACGAGGCGATCGAAGTGTTTTCCGGGCGCTTGGACGGCATCCAAATCAAGACGGCTCTGGAACAGAATCTGCCCGCGATTCGCGCGGACGGGCCGTTGTTGCGCAGTGTGATCGTCAACCTTATTGACAATGCCGCGGAAGCGCTGGAAGGAGCCCCGTGCCGCGAGATCAGCGTAAAAACACATTTGCGCTCAGAATCCGATACCATTGAGATTGCCGTCGCCGATACCGGACACGGCATTTCGCCCGAAGACAAGGACAGACTCTTTTTGCCCCACTTCTCCACGAAAGAACGCGGCACAGGTTTAGGTCTGGCGATTGCAGCGCGAATTATTTCGGAGCATGGTGGTTCGCTGCGCGTGGAAGACAACTTCCCTGTCGGTTCGAAATTCCTGATTGAGTTACCGGTCGCGGAAATGCCCACGACCTCGGCTGCAGAGCGCCTGGGCATGGATACGGATCGATGACGCCGCAGCCAAAAATACTCATAGTTGATGATGAATCGGGAATCCGCGAATCGCTTTCATCGATTCTGCGCGACGAGCGCTATGCGGTTGAAGCAGTAGCTTCCGCCGAAGAAGCCCTGGAGCGAATCGCTGCGAACAATTTCGAAGTAGTGCTGCTGGACGTATGGCTGCCGGGTATCGACGGCATGGAGGCGCTGGGGCGAATTCAGGGCATGCCCACCGTGCCGTCGGTGATTATGATTTCGGGGCACGGCACCATCGAGACGGCAGTGCGCGCGACAAAGCTCGGCGCATTTGACTTCATCGAGAAACCCCTTTCGCTGGAAAAGATCATCGTGCTAGTGCGCAACGCCATCCAGCAACGCCGGCTGCAGGAAGAAAACCAGGTACTGCGCGGCGAGTTGGGACATCGCTATAAGGTAGTTGGCGACAGCGTGCCGATGAAGGCTTTGCGGCAGCAGATTGCGGTGACTGCACCGACCAACGGACGCGTGCTGATCTACGGTGAAAGCGGAACGGGCAAGGAGTTGGTGGCACGAGCGCTCCACGCTGCGAGCCTTCGCGCGAAAGGGCTGTTTGTCGAAGTGAACTGCGCGGCCATTCCCGACGAACTGATCGAGTCGGAACTATTCGGCCATCTCAAAGGCAGCTTTACCGGCGCCACGGAAGACAAGATCGGAAAATTTCAGAAGGCCGATGGCGGCACGCTGTTTCTGGACGAAGTGGCCGATATGAGTTTGCGGACGCAGTCAAAGGTGCTGCGCGTGCTGGAAGAACAGCGTTTCGAACGCGTGGGAACGAACGAGTTGCTGCACGTTGACGTTCGCGTGATTGCGGCGACGAACAAGAATCTGGAGCAGGAGATCGCCAGGGGAGCGTTTCGGCAGGATTTATTCTACCGGCTGAACGTAATTCCCTTCTACGTTCCGCCGTTGCGCGATCGCAGCGAAGACATTGCTGTGCTGGCGCGATTTTTCCTGAATGACTTCAGTTCGGAGTATGGCAAGAAAACGCGCGAGCTGAGCGACGGGGCAATGGAAATTCTGATGCGGTATCCGTGGCCGGGAAACGTGCGTGAATTGAAAAATTTGGTGGAACGGCTGGTAATTGTCTGCCCGCAATCACGGATCGAGCCGCATCACTTGCCGCCCGAACTGTTTCGCGGCGTCGCGGAGAGCCCGCAACATCCATATTCGACGCTGCACGAAGCGAGAAGCGCCTACGAACGGGAATTCATTCTGCGCAAATTGCAGGAACATCGATGGAACATGACACAAACCGCCTCGGCACTGGGGCTAGAGCGCTCGCACCTTTACCGCAAAATGAAGTCGCTGGGCATTGCGGCCCCCGAGTAGGCTAACAACTAGTCTTCATTCTCATCGTTATTCGTGCGCTGATTCTGGGCCAAATCCTCGAGTTGCGAATGCCAGTCGAGGTCGCGGACTTTGGAAGGATCGTCGCGCCATCCCGGGACCACCTTGACGAATAACTCCAGATAAATTTTGGTGCCGAGCAGCGCTTCCAACTCTTTGCGCGCTTCGGTTCCGACACGCTTCAGCATGTCTCCCTTGCGACCGATGAGAATCTTCTTCTGCGAATCGCGTTCGACATTGAGCGTGGCGTGGATGCGTAGAATTTTGGGCGTTTCTTCGAATTTATCTACGATGACGGCGAGAGCATGCGGAACTTCGTGGTAAGTGAGCTTGGTGGCTTTTTCGCGCACGATCTCACTGGCTAGGAAACGTTCGGGCTGGTCGGTAATCTGATCTTCGGGGAAGAAGGGCTCGCCTTCGGGCAATTGCTTGAAGATTTCCTGCAGCAATTCGTCGCAGCCATCTCCCTTCAAAGCGGAAATTGGCACGAGCGCGGCCAGCGGAAACGCCTTCGAAAACACGGTGAGCAGGGGGAGTAGCTTGGGCTTGGGCACCCGATCAATTTTGTTGAGCGCCAAGATTGTTTTGCCTTCGAAGCGTTTCGCCTTTTGCAGCAACAATTCATCGGCTTGAGGCAGCG
>DASXLU010000196.1:0-2165 GCA_036496065.1 Candidatus Acidiferrum sp. | reverse complement strand
CGCAAACAATGGCGCCAATGGAGCCACTCACTGCCTTTCCGTGCCGCCCGCATTCGCCCGGGCAGCGCGGTGTTCAAGCATCTGGCACTGGAACGCTGGACGGCCGCGCGCGAACTGCACACCCGCGCGATGCGCAATCGTTCTCAGGTTGGGTTTCATACGTTGCGGATTGGGATCAAACGCTTTCGTTATATCGTGGAGAATTTCCTGCCAGTTGAGCACAAGGCCTGGAGCAACGACCTGAAGAACGTGCAGGACCTGCTCGGGGAAGTGCACGATCTCGACGTGCTGTGGGCCACGGCTCTTTCCTGCCACGTATTCCTCGACGAAACGTCGGGCAAGAGCTGGCATGAACGCATCGTGGAAGAGCGCAGCAAGCGGATCGAAGAGTATCGGCAACGCACGGTCGGTCCAGACTCTCTGTGGAACATTTGGCGCTCAGGACTTCCCCAGGGCAAACAAATCCAGGAGATTGCGACGCGCCGAATGAAATTGTGGGCGAAGGCACTTGATCCCGACTTCGCGCACTCCGAGCGCGTGGCGCGGCTGGCCGTCGAACTCTACGATGGTCTTAATCGCGCCGGACTCCTCGGCTCGATCAATAATGCCGCCCTGAATGGCGATTCACCGGATGCGCGGGCGTGCCTGTACGTGGCCGCTCTGCTGCATGACGTTGGCAAGGCGAAGGGCAAAAAAAAACATCACAAAGAATCGCTGGAGTTGATCAAAGGCCACGGCACGCCTTTGGGGTGGAAACCTGAAACCATGGCGCGCGCGGCGATCGTGGCACGCTTTCATTGCGGAGCGCTGCCCACGCGCAGCCACAAAGCGCTGCGCGACTTTCTCCCCGCCGACCAGAAAGTCACAATTCAGCTGGCAGCAATCCTGAGACTGGCGAATGCTTTGGACGCCGCGCACGATGGTCAAGTCCGCCGGGTGGAGATCGAAAATGTGAGGGTTCCCGCCCAAGATCGGCGCCGGCGGACGGATGGATTCCTGCGCAAACCCGCGAAGCTGGCGCAAAACGAAGCGCTGATTATCGCCGCTGATGGATTCGTCCCTAACAGTCCTACCGCCCAGGCCGTGGCTGCCGAAAGATATTTGCTCGAAACCGTGCTACGCCGTCCCGTCGTCATAAAAGCAACAAAGAGTTCAGCACCGCGTCGACTGACCGTTGAGCCCAGAAGAATCGCATCTTGACTCATGAGGTGTGTTTTGTTTCCCTAGAGGCGCGATACCAAGTGGGGAAACGACCCAGTCACTTCCGCGCTCACAATTCTCCAGATACAAATGTGCTTGTTCCCGCTCTGCCGAAAGGCAAAAACCGAACGCGGGAAGCCGAAGTTATGACTCATGGGCAATTAGTGGAACGAGCGGTGCGCTGGCTGCGATCGTATCGCTGTGGAGTAGTGCTGTCGGAACAAGCCTGCGTCAGCGGCGAGATGCCGGACGCGATTGGATGGAAACGAACCAATCACTCCGTACTCGTGGAATGTAAGGTGACGCGAACGGATTTTCTCGCAGATCGCGGCAAACCTTTCCGGCAAAAGCCAGAGCAAGGAGTGGGCTGCGAACGCTTCTATCTAACGCCTCCCGCCTTAGTGAAGCCTGGAGAATTGCCTGCAGGTTGGGGGCTGCTCGAATTGCGCCGCGGAAGAGTCGAAGTCGTTCAGGCATCGGCGAAGAATCTGCGCACCGCCGCGGGATTGCGCTACGAGATGAACCTTTTGCTGGCCAGCCTGCGGCGAGTGGAGGTGCGCATCGAACCGCAAAGCATCACGGACTTCCTGAAGTGGAAGAACCGCATGGCCGAATACAATCGCGGCACGCTGCCGGAAGGCTTGACCGCGGCGGAAGAAGAGTTGAACGTTTTCCTTGAGCCGGAAATGCCAGGCTGTTCGTAACCTCTACATATCTCTGCGGCCTTCCATCGCTTTCAGCATCGTAATCTCGTCGGTGTATTCGATGTCGCTGCCGACGGGAATACCCATGGCGATGCGAGTAACCTTCACGCCGGATCGCTTCAACTGCTGGGAGAGGTAAGTAGCAGTAGCTTCGCCTTCAACCGTGGGATTGGTGGCTACGATGACTTCGTCGACGTTGCCGGCATCGACGCGGGTGATGAGATTCGAAATGCGCAACTGCTCGGGGCCGATGCCGTGCAA
>DASXLU010000195.1:0-16630 GCA_036496065.1 Candidatus Acidiferrum sp. | reverse complement strand
ATGAACGCCGCAAACAGCGGATGCGGCTCCAGTGGCTTCGACTTAAATTCGGGATGGAATTGGCAGCCTAAGAACCAGGGATGGTTCGGCGCCTCCACGATTTCCACATAATTCTCGTCGGGAGTTCTTCCGGTGATCTTCAATCCGGCAGCCACTAGCGTCTTTTCATATTCGCGGTTGAACTCGTAGCGATGCCGGTGCCGTTCGCTGATTTCCAGCACGCCGTACGCTTTGTGAGCAAAAGAACCCGGCTCCAATTTGCACGGCCACGCGCCCAGCCGCATCGTGCCGCCCATTTCTTCCACGCCCAGCAACTCGCGCAATTTGTAAATCACGCGGTTCGGTGTCTGCTGGTCAAACTCGGTGCTGTTAGCCTGCTTCATGCCGGCCATGTCGCGCGCATATTCAATGGTGGCGCACTGCATCCCCAGGCAGATGCCGAAAAACGGCACCTTGTGCTCGCGGGCATACTGGATCGTATAGACCATTCCTTGAATCCCGCGCTTGCCAAATCCGCCGGGCACCAAAATTCCGTCGTATCCCTTAAGCCGTTTTTCCGCCGTTTCCGCCGAGTCGATTTCTTCGGACTCAATCCAGTCGATCACGGTTCGCTGATTGTGCGCCAGTCCGCCGTGCAGCAAGGCCTCGCGCAAGCTTTTGTAGGCATCTTCCAATTGCACATATTTCCCGACGATGCCAATGCGCACTTCGCCCTTAGGGTGGTGCAGATAATGCAGCATGTCCAGCCAGGGCTGCATATTCGCGGGACGCTCTTCCAACCGCAGTAGCCGGATGATCTGCGCGTCCAGACCTTCCTTGCTCAGTTCCACGGGCACTTCGTAAATCGTCTTCACGTCTTCCATGGAAATGACGCAGGCGTCCGCCACGTTGCAGAACAGCGCGATTTTGTGTTTCAGGTCGTTCGAAATGTGCCGGTCGCTGCGGCATAGCAAAAGATCCGGCTGAATTCCGATGCCCAGCATTTCTTTAACGCTGTGCTGCGTGGGCTTGGTTTTCAGTTCGCCGGCTGCGGCAATGTAGGGCACCAGCGTGACGTGAACGAACAGCGTGTTCTCCGCGCCGAGTTCCAAACGCATCTGGCGAATCGCTTCAAGGAAGGGAAGCGACTCGATGTCGCCAACAGTGCCGCCAATCTCGACGATGACGATATCCACGCCTTCAGATACGCGCTTGATGCAGCGCTTGATTTCGTCGGTGACGTGGGGGATGACCTGTACAGTTTTCCCCAGATAGTCGCCACGGCGTTCTTTCGTGAGAATGGTTTCGTAGATTCGGCCGGTGGTCCAGTTATTGTCTTTGCTGAGCTTCACGTGCGTGAAGCGCTCGTAGTGGCCCAGGTCGAGGTCGGTCTCCGCTCCGTCATCGGTCACGAACACTTCACCGTGCTGATACGGGCTCATCGTACCCGGATCGACGTTCAGGTACGGATCGCATTTTTGGATGGTGATTTTGAAGCCGCGACTTTCGAGGAGACAACCGATGGAGGATGCTGCTACGCCCTTGCCTAGTGATGAAACTACACCGCCGGTTACAAATATATATTTTGGCGCCATCCGGGTCGCTCGCCTCCGCACCGAGCAGAATTGAGCTTGTCGAACCTCCGCAGGATTGACGTACATACAATTATGTTCGGTAGCCTCCAGACTGTCAATGCAAACTCTTGGCAGCAACGTATCGCAGATTTTTCTGCTATTCGAAACATTTTCTCTTGCGCAGGGTTTGAATCGAGCGGAAACACGGGTGTCTGTAGAGGCGTATCCAACTAGACATCCGGCGCGATTTCACGTAACGCACCCGGGAACGGAATGCGTCTATTGTGGGAAAGCTTAGACGGGACGTTCCGCATCAAATTAGCGTTGCAGGCTAGATACTTTTGATCAAAAGAGAGGCATTTTTCATGCGAACTAGAGGTCTCTGGGCGCTCAGCCTGGCTGCGACCGCACTTTTCAGCGGCGCTGCCTTTGCCCAACAACAAGCCACGGCGGTAGCTGCCCGGCCCGCTGGTTACGATCTTGCCCGCGAAGGGACTATCGTTGGCACAGTCGTCAGCTTCGATCCGGCGGGGAAAAATCTCCCGCTAGGTGCGCACGTCGTGTTGCAAACCAGCTCCGGGACTCTCGACGTACATCTCGGTGATGCGCATTTCCTGCAGACGAATAATTTCTCGATTAAATCCGGAGACACTTTGCGCGTCATCGGCGAAACCGTTGCCTACGGCCGCAGTACGCAATTCGTCGCGCGCGTAGTGCAAAACGGCACCCGAGCGCTGCAAGTTCGCAGCGTTCGTGGATTGCCTCTCGGCCAATCGCTGCCTAAGAGTGAATCCAACGGCAAGCAGGGCGGTGCACAATGAGGCGCCTGCTGCTGTTACTCACGTGCGTATTTGCCGGATACGTTGCGGGTTGCGGTGGCGGCGGAAGCGGACCAACCCCTCCCCCTCCAAGCGGCGGCTTCAGCAACGCCAGCCTGAAAGGGCAATATGCGTTTTCTATGTCCGGCGTTGATACTACGGGCGCCTTCATCGCCCGCACCGGCAGTTTCGTAGCGGATGGAAACGGAAACATTACGGGCGGCCTGGAAGATGTAGTGAGCTTGGGAGCGAGCAGCAGTCCTGCTCTCGTGGCTTTCACCACGGGCACCTATCAGATTCAGTCCAACGGACGCGGCTTGGTGGTTTTTCAAGCCAGCAACGGTACGGGCTTGCAGCTCAACATGGCGCTCTCTTCAACGAGCCGTGGCTACCTGGTGCAAACCGACTTGAACGCAACCAGCAGCGGCAGCTTTAACCTGGCCACTCCCGCTGATTTCACGGCGACCAATTTCACAGGGAAGTACGTTTTTGACTTCTCCGGTGTTTCCTTTGGCGTCAGCAGCGTTGCGCCGCTATCGATCATTGGACAGGTCGCCGCCGACGGTAACGGCAACATCACCGGCGGACTGGAAGATAGCAATGACGGCAACGTCGCGGCTCCCTCCGGTCCCGTTGCGATTTCACCGGGCACCTACGCACTCGACAGCAGCGGAAATGGCACCGCCTTCGGTCGCGGCACCATGACGTTCGGTGGCCGAGCCTTCGCTTTTTACATTGTCGACAACACCCGCATCAAGGTCATTGAAGAAGATCTGCAGGGCGGGTCAATCGGTGATGCGGCGCAACAGGCCAGCACCATTCCCGCGGCCAACTCGGCATTCACCGGTGGCTGGACGTACTTGGTAGGAGGTTCCACAACACAGGGACCCGACACGCGTGTCGCGCGATTCACCGCCGACGGCAATGGCAACCTGGGCGCAATTTCTTACGACGAGAATAATGCTGGCGGTTACAACCACATTTCGCAAGGCACCAACATTTCGGCCGCTACCTATGCCATAGATACTGCGAATGCCGGGACGGGTCGAGGCACTTTCACGTTTACCGATTCGGGCTCGGGCACCTTCAAATATGTTTTCTACGCGATTTCTTCAAGCCAAGCCGTTGTGCAGGACCTTAGCAGCGGCATCGTCAGCGATGGCTCCATGCTGGCTCAGTCTGCAGGCCCATTCACGCTCTCCGCTTCGGCAGGAAACTATGCGTTTAATTGGAGTGGAGTGCAGCTTGGCTCCAATAGCGCCGTTCCGTTTGAGGAAGACTTCGTCGGACAATACGCCCTGAGTTCTGCAACGAGCAGTAACATCAGCGGAGTAGTGGATTATGTTGAGCTTGGACTCAGCGGCAACAATCTCTTCACCAACATCGGACTCAGCGGCACCCTTACTATCACTGGTGACGGCACCAACAACAACACCTTCAAGGTGTTGATAAGCGGCTCACCCTCGACAACGATCACCTTCCAGGCTTACTTCGCGAGCCCAACCACAATGTTTCTCGTCTGCTCCGACAATACCCGCACCACGGCGGGAATCACCGTGCAGCAGACGACGCCGTAGCCACGCCTACAGACCGTGTTCATGCGCCCCGCAGCAATCACGTTGCGGGGCGTTTTTCTTCCGCATTACTTTGACCGCCCTTTTTCCAATCGACAGAGACCCGCCATTCCGAACGGAGTTTGCGTAGTGACGAACTCTTCGGCATCGCGCGACGTCCGCGCGATGAATCTCTCTTGGATTTGCAAACGAAGAGACATTCCTCGTTGCCCTCGGACTGACGGCTAGTTGCGGCTGATCTTTGTAGGTGGCGGCTTCAGCCGCCACGTAAACGCCAGGCAACAACCGGGGCTTTAGCCCCTGAAGGACCGTCGTCGCATATTTTCCGAGCGTCTTTAGCCGCAGGAGTGAAGCATGCCCAAAGTCGCGAAAAAACTCGGTTTGTCATTCCGAACGGAGTCTGCGTAGTCAGGAGCTCTTCGGCATCGCGCGACGTCCGCGCGATGAATCTCTCTTGAATTTACAATCGAAGAGAAATTCCTCGCTTTGCTCGGAACGACGGATCGTTGTAGGGCTTGCCGAACGCACGGGTGGACGCTTCTCAGCTGTGCCGCACAGCTCTCACGTTGCGAGCCGTTTTTCTTCCGCCAACAATTTTTCTACCCGCGCCACGTCTTCGGGCACATCCACGCTGACCGCATCGTTCATCACTTCGGCCACGCGGATCTTCCAACCATTTTCCAGCCAGCGCAGTTGTTCGAGCTGCTCAATTCGTTCCAGTTCGCCTTGCGGCAACGTAGGATATTCCAACAACGCATCCCGCTGAAAAACATACAGGCCCAGATGCTTCCAATATTTCACGTGGACCTTATGTTGCGTGTCGCGCACCCACGGCACCGGAGCGCGCGAGAAGTACAGCGCGTTTTCGTCGAAATCGAGCACGGCCTTCACAACGTTCGGGTCCATGATGTCCGCAGTCTGACGAATTGGCGTGGCCACGGTGGCAATTTGCGCTGGTGGCTCTTCCAATAACGCATTCACTGCCGCATCGATTGCCTGCGGGTCGATCAGCGGCTCGTCTCCCTGGACATTCACGAAAACGTCGCCTTTCTCGTGCGCCGCCACCTCGGCGATTCGCTCGGTTCCCGTGCGGTGATCTCCCCGCGTCATTCGCGATTCGCCCTGGAAGGCCTGAACAGCGTCTATAATTCGTTGGTCGTCCGTAGCCACGATCACGCGGTCCACAGTGCTCGCGAGCTTCGTTCTCTCGTACACATGCTGCACCATGGGCTTGCCAGCCAAAGGTACTAAGGGCTTCCCGGGGAGCCGGGTAGAGGCATAACGCGATGGAATCACGGCTACGACGTATGGTTTGGTCATGGTGCGGACTCGAACTTCTCGATTCTCCTGGCGGGCGCAAGCGATGCTAACACAAACTGCTTTTTACAAATCTATTGCGCTCCCGCAACAATATACCCAAGCTGGGACTTGCCTTCCATTCTGCCAGTGCTATTATCGTGTCTCCGCGCGGCCCTTCCGGAGACCCGGGGGGATGGGGGAGCCGTGAAACGCGAATTTCGCAAGACTCGCGTAGTCCTAGTTCTCGGATGGCCCTACCTGCTCGTTTGTCTTGCTTGTCTTGCGCTTCTTCAGCCGCTTTATTCGCAGGATCCGGGACAGCTTCCGCCACCTGCTCAGCAGCCACCCAAAGTTGACTTTGTAAAAGACACTCCCGGCCTGAAGATCAATCCTGGAAAAGTAATCCGCACCGACGTGAGCCTCGCGCTCGTTAATGTCACGGTCACAGATCCCTACAATCGTCTGGTAACTGGCTTGGAACAGGACAACTTCCGAGTTTACGAAGATACCGTAGAGCAGGAAATCGTCAGCTTTTCGTCGGAAGACGTGCCCATTTCTATTGGCGTAATCTTCGATTTCAGCGGCAGCATGTCCAACAAGATCGACAAGGCACGCGAAGCTGCGTTGGAATTTTTTAAGACTGCCAACCCGCAGGATGAGTTCTTCCTCGTCAGTTTCAATGAGCGCGCCGAGCTTACCAGCACCTTCACGAATAGTGTCGAGGATCTGCAGAGTCGCATGCTCCTCACCTCTCCCAAGGGCCGTACCGCGCTTCTGGACGCGATCTACCTCGGCCTAAGCCAGATGAGGGGTGCACACAACGCCAAACGTGCCTTGCTGATTCTTTCCGATGGAGGGGATAATCATAGTAGATACAACGAAAGCGATATCAAGCGACTGGTCCGCGAAGCGGATACCCAGCTCTATGCCATCGGCATCTACGACCCGCTTGGTTATCGCAATCGCACCCCCGAGGAGCTGAATGGTCCATCTCTCTTAGGGGAGATCACTGAGCTCACCGGTGGCCGGGTATTTGCCGTCGAGCATCTAAATGATCTGCCGGACATTGCGTCCAAGATCGGCATGGAGCTGCGCAACCAATATGTTTTGGGATACAAACCAAGCAATAATGTGCACGACGCGCGCTGGCGCAAAATCAAGGTCAAGCTGCGCGCACCCAAAGGACTCCCGCCCCTTACGGTCTACTCTAAGACTGGCTACTACGCGCCCGCCCACTAGTGTCGTCACTCGCTATCGCCCGTCCCTTTTCGCAAGCCTCACACTGATCCTGTTGTGTGTATTCGCCTCGGGCCTGACCTATGGGCAAATCCCGGTTCAAGATGCGCCTCCGCCCCCTCCGGCTCAACCCCAAGACCAGATCCAGCAGGGTAGCAAGATCAAAGTCCAGGTCAACCTGGTGGTGTTGCACACCACCGTGCTTGATGATCGCGGGAAGTTTGTCGAAGGGCTCACGCAGGAAAATTTTCGGGTTTACGAAGACAAAGTCGAACAGAAACTTGATGTGTTCAAGCGCGAAGACATTCCCGTCAGTATGGGCCTAGTCATCGACAATAGCGGCAGCATACGTGATAAGCGTCCGCGCGTGAACGAGGCGGCACTCACCCTGGTGCAGAGCAGCAATCCCTCCGACGAGGCCTTTGTCGTCAATTTCAACGACGACTTCTATCTCGATTTGGATAAGGATTTTTCCAACAGCATCCCGGAGCTGAAAGAAGCCCTCGAACGCATTGATGCCCGTGGCAGCACGGCCCTCTACGACGCCATCATCGGCTCGCTCGATCACCTGAGAAAGGGCAAAAAGGAAAAGAAGGTCTTGCTGATTGTGACCGACGGCGAGGATAACACCAGCCGCAATTCGCTGGAAAAAACCCTTCGCGAAATTCAGAAGACCGATACCGTCATTTACACGATCGGTTTGCTGAGCCAGGAAAGTAAAAAGAGCGCCAAATCCGCAAGGAAAGCGCTTAGCGAAATTGCCTTAGCTTCCGGTGGTCTCGCCTTTTTCCCGGAAAATGTGGAAGATGTGCACGCGATTTGCGAACAAGTTGCTCACGACATTCGCCACCAATACACGCTCGGCTACTATCCTTCGAACACCGCGCGCGATGGCAGCTTCCGCAGTGTTCATGTCGACGTAATTCCGCCACGCGGTCACGGCAAGCTCGTCGCCCGTACCCGGAACGGCTACTACGCTCCCAGTAGCGGAAACTCAGCGGTTGCCGGTAAGTAACTGCAAAAAACTTGTGCCGTGCGGAATGGATGCGCCGAAATTTTCGGCGACAGTTTGTCCCATATCCGCTAATGTACCCCGCGTCCCGAGGTCCTGCCCGCTCTGTTGCGCAGGGGTAACCGCTAAGATCGGCACATATTCCCGCGAGTGGTCTGTCGTCTCCCAACGCGGATCTGGATCACACCCATGATCCGCAGTGATCATCAGCAAATCCCGTGGACCTAGCAATTGCAAATAGTCCTTCAGCCCTGCATCGAATTCTTCCAGCGAACGCGCAAATCCTTCGACATCTTTGCGGTGGCCGTACAGCATGTCGAAATCCACTAAATTGCAAAAGATCAAGCCCTGTTTGCGTTCCCGCGTGGCCGCGCTCAGTTTTTCCATCCCGTCAGCGTTCGATTTCGTGGTGACGTAATCACCCACGCCACGCCCGTTATAGATATCGTGAATCTTGCCGATGCCGAACACCGGAACTCTTCGTTCTTGCAGCACATCCAGCAGCATCGGTTTCGGCGGATCTACGGCGTAATCGTGCCGTCTGGACGTGCGCGTGAAATTTCCCTCGGTCCCGGTAAATGGCCGCGCAATCACCCTGCCCACGCGATGCTTGCCGTCCAGCAATTTCCGCGCAATCTCGCACATCCGGTGCAGCTCCGGCACCGCAATAACATCCTCGTGCGCTGCGATCTGAAACACGCTGTCGCCAGAGGTATAGACGATTGGCTTTCCCGTGCGGACGTGCTCCGCGCCCAGTTCCTTCAGAATTTCTGTGCCCGACGCCGGCTTGTTGCCCAGCGTTTTCCGTCCGATCTGCTTTTCGAACGCGTCCATTACTTCCGGTGGGAATCCGTTTTTATATACAGGGAAGGCCTGCCCCAGCCACACTCCCGCCATTTCCCAGTGTCCCGTAGTGGTGTCTTTTCCTGGCGAATGTGTAGCTCCTTTTCCGTAGGACGCTTGCGGTGATTTGCTCGGTGGCAGATGCCGTAGCGGCGCGATATTTCCTAGACCAAGTGCTGCCAATGTCGGCAACCGCAACTCCCGCGACTCCGCAATATGTCCCAGCGTGCTTCTGCCCACATCGTCATAGTCGGCGGCGTCCGGCAGCTCGCCAATGCCAACGCTGTCCAACACCACCCAGATGATCCTGTCGAAGCTTGCCATAAACGCCGCACCTTGCGCGCTCCAGCGCAACAGACTGAAGCCAATTCCCGATTCTCACGATTAAGCCGAACTTATTCAGCTTCGTCGTAAAGCCGCACTCTAGCACAGCGTTCCTCCGCAGCGTGAATTGACCCAAGCCCTTAACCCGGCCTACGATGGCGCGCGGAGTACTGGTCCCCCTGAACTTTTTCCAGTTTTTGTGCGTACTACTGGGCAGAAGGAGTCCCGATGGCGCGAGATGGTCGTGTGCGAAGCGGTTCCGTGGTTTTCCCGATTCTGCTGATAGCGATCGGCACGCTACTACTCCTATGGCGCTGGCTGCCCGACTTCAACCCCTGGCCGGTTCTCTGGAAGTATTGGCCGCTGTTCCTGATTCTCGTCGGTGCCGGTATGTTTCTCGATCGGCTGCGTCGCCAGGATAATCCGAACGCGCCCAGCTATTTTCCGGTCGGCTCCGCTCTCGGTACCTTTGCCTTTTTGCTCGTGTTGATGTTCGTGCTTTGGCATCACCATTCCTACCAGCGCCACGAGTGGAATCTTTCCTCGAATCGCACTCACGAATCCAAGACCATCGAAATAGGCGGCGCCAAGGCTGTCCATTTCAATATTGAAATGCCCGCAGGCGAAGTTCGTCTTGAAGGTGGGGGCCAAGATCTTCTTACTGCGGATTTTTTTCACGGCGCTGGCTGGTCTGTGCCCCAAGTGGACTACACCGTCGAGAACGGCGTCGGCAATCTCACTATTACGCAGGAAGGCGGCACGCACATCATCGGCAATTCGGACAACACCTGGAACCTGAAACTTACCGATAGCATTCCCATCGAACTCAAAATCGATGTCGGCGCGGGAAAAGGTGACCTTCATCTCGCCAAAGTCGATCTCACTCGCCTCGAGGTGAATATCGGAGCGGGGCAGGCACTCGTCGATCTAACCGGCGAACGCGCCAAGGATCTTGAGGCGCAAATTCACGGTGGAGTGGGCGAAGCCGTCGTGCGTCTGCCCAAGAATATTGGCGTGGTTGCCACCGTTCATGGCGGTCTCGGTTCCGTCGATGTACACGGGTTGAAATCCGAAGATGACGGGCAGTACGTCAACGCGGTTTACGGTAAAGCTCCCAACACGATTCGCTTGACGGTCGAGGGCGGCATCGGCCACATTAAGCTCGAACAGGAATGATTCTCAGGAGTTCGCGCCTATGTCGCTACACCGGCGTGCCTTTCTCCAGCAGTCCAGCATTGTCGCGGGTGGCGCAATGGTTACCGCTCCGGCTTTTTCCTCCATCTTCTCGGCGCTTCTTCATCCTGACGACAATCTTGTTAGCCGCATGACTTGGCTCAACGAGCCTGCCTCCTCGCAAAGATCTGGCGATCAACTCATTGTTCGCAGTCGCCCGAAAACCGATTTCTGGCGCAAAACTTTCTACGGTTACATCACCGATAACGGCCATTTCTTCCATTTGTCCGCAGACGGTGATTTCACCTTCGAGGCGCGCGTCAACGGCCAGTACGCTGCGCTCTATGATCAGGCCGGGCTCATGGTTCGGCTCGATGCCGAGAATTGGATGAAGTGTGGCACGGAATTTTTCGATGGGCAGCGTCACGCCAGCGTCGTATTCACTCGCGACTTTTCCGATTGGTCCACGATGCCGGATCTGTCCAACAGCGAACCGGTTTGGTGGCGAGCTATTCGCAAGAAGGATTCCATCGAGACGCATTGCTCGCTCGACGGAAAAAACTTCACTGCTATACGCCAAGGCTATTTTCCGCCAGGCACCAAAGTGGGGGTCGGAATTATGTGCGCCGCTCCGGAAGGTCCCGGATTCGAAGCCGTCTTCGATAAACTAAAACTGTCCTGACGCAGCCGTCCGCAGTTTGAGGGAATCGCGAACAAGGATTGCTGCGATTGCCTAAAATTTCGAGAGCAGATGTTTCGGCAAACTGGCTGGCGCTTTTGCCTGATCGCCCACCTTGTTCGCCCCCGTTTCGGCAACCAGCGCGTTCGCCAACAGCAGTGATTGGAACGTTCCTGCGTCGGTCCACCATCCGTCCAGCGTTTGCCAGGTGAGCGTACCTTCCTGCACATAGAAGTTGTTCACGTCGGTGATTTCCAGTTCGCCGCGGCCCGACGGCTTCAACCTTTTGATCTTTTCGAACACGCTATTGTCGTAGAGATAGATTCCGACCACCGCAAAATTGGACTTTGGCGCCTTTGGCTTTTCCTCGATCCCGGCCACATAGTTTCCCTTGATCTCAGCCACGCCAAATCGATCCGCGTCCTTCACTTCCTTCAGCAGGATCTTCGCGCCTCGTTGCTGCTGGCGGAATTGCTGCACCGCCTGGCAAATATTCATCTCAATGATGTTGTCGCCCAGAACCACGCAGATCGGCTCGCCGTCGGAAAAGTGCTCCGCCAAGCCGAGTGCCTCCGCGATGCCGCCTTCGCCCTCTTGATAGGTGTAGTTGAGATGTTTGAGTCCGAAATCGCGCCCGTTGCCGAGCAGTCGCAGGAAGTCTCCTGCGTTCTTGCCGCCCGTCACCAGCAGAATCTCCTGAATCCCGGCATTCACCAGGGTTTGGATGGGGTAATACACCATCGGCTTGTCGTAAACTGGCAGCAGGTGCTTGTTTGTCACGCGCGTCAGCGGATTCAATCGGCTGCCCGTCCCGCCAGCCAGTACCACACCTCTCATAGAGCCTCCTCGGCAGAGGAGCCAGCTTATCACAGCGCACATTGCGAACTGGAACCGGGTGAAGGACTTACGCTGCCCTAAGGGTTTCTCTTGTTTCGCCAGACAGCTGCTCCGAGCATCGGCTTCACGGCAATTTGCCCGCATCTCATAGGAGTCGTATACTTTGAGGTTTAGGCTTGTGTGCGTGGACCGCACTGACGGGGCTTCCTTGGCCGCGAACGACACTACCCTTCGCCTTACCGAACAAAAAGAGGTTTTGCTGGTGCGCGGTGCACGTGTGCACAACCTCAAAAACATTACCGTCGAGATTCCCCATAACGCCTTGACCGTCGTTACCGGCGTCAGCGGCTCCGGCAAATCCTCTCTCGCGTTCGATACCGTTTACGCCGAAGGGCAGCGCCGCTACGTCGAGTCCCTGTCCGCCTACGCCCGCCAGTTTCTCGAGCGTATGGAGAAGCCCGACGTCGACGAAATTTCCGGCATCGCGCCTGCGGTCGCCATTCGTCAAAAGAACACCACGCGAAACCCGCGCTCAACTGTCGCCACGGCAACCGAAATTTACGACTATCTCCGGTTGTTCTTCGCGCGTTGCGGCACCACCTACTGCATCAAGTGCGGCGCCGAAGTATCCCGCGATACCCCCGAGAGCATTGCCAACCAGGTCCTCGCGCTCAGTCCTGGCCGCCGCTTTTACATCCTCTATCAGTTGCGCATGCCCACTCCCGAGGCTCCAGCCACTGGTCGTCGCGGCTCCAAAAAGAAAGCGGCGCCGCCTCCGCAAGAGGCTTTGCGTCCCGTTCTTGTAGAGCTGCAAAAGCGCGGCTTCAATCGTCTATATCAAGACGCTCGCGTGCACGAATTTTCTTCGCCAGAAACGCTGCTTGACGTGGATTTCGCCAAGCCTGTTTATGTGCTCGTCGATCGCCTTGCCGTGAATCCCGACTCGCGTTCCCGCTTGGTCGACTCCATCGAAATCTGCTATCGCGAAGGGGGCGGGGAAGCCATCCTCGAATTTGTTCCGGATAGCGCCGGAAATCCGGCCGAGCGCATGAGCTTCAACGAGCGCTTCGAATGCAAGAACGACGGCACTCTCTATCAGGAGCCCGAGCCGCGCCTGTTCTCGTTCAACAATCCGTACGGAGCATGTCCGCGCTGCCAGGGCTTCGGCAATACCATCGATTTCGACCTCAACCTGGTCGTACCCGATGGCAGCAAATCTCTCGACGACGGCGCCATCGAACCCTGGACCAAGCCGCGCTATCGCACACTCTTTCAGGACGCCCGCAAATGGGCCAAAGCGCGGGGTATTCCCACGAATGTTCCGTGGAGGCAACTTACCGCCGAACAACGCCGCCTGGTTCTTGAAGGCGATCCCGAAAACGATTTCGAAGGCGTGAAAGGTTTTTTCACCTGGCTCGAACGCAAGAAATACAAGTTGCACGTTCGCGTATTCCTCAGCCGGTATCGCGGTTACGCCACTTGTCCTGAGTGTGGTGGCACGCGCCTGCGCGCCGAAGCTCGGGCTGTTCGCATCACCGGAAAATCCATCACGGATCTTTGCAAGCTCACGGTCAAAGACGCTCGCGTTTTTTTCACGCAGTTGTGTCTTACCGAAGCGCAATCCAAGGTCGCCGACAAAATCCTCGAGGAAATTCGTTCTCGTTTGCAGTTTCTCGATGAGGTGGGACTCGACTATCTGACGCTGGACCGCCTCACCTCAACGCTTTCCGGTGGCGAGTCACAACGCATCCAGCTCGCCACATCACTGGGCTCGCACCTCGTCGGCGCGCTCTACGTTCTCGACGAGCCGTCCATCGGCTTACATCCGCGAGACACTCAGCGCCTGATCGATATCCTCAGGTCCCTGCGCGATCTCGGCAACACCGTGCTCGTCGTCGAACATGATCCCGATACAATTCAGGCTGCCGATCGCATACTCGATCTCGGTCCCGGTGCTGGCGAACTTGGCGGCAAACTTCTTTTCTCCGGCACATACGACGAAATTTTGAAGGATCCCAAGTCTCTCACCGGCCATTACCTCAGCGGTGAATCGAAAATTCCTGTTCCCGCAACGCGCCACAAGCCCACCGGAAAGTTTCTGCGTCTCTACGGCGCGCGCTTGCACAATCTGCAGAATGTCGACGTAATGATTCCGCTGGGCACGCTCACGGTCGTCACTGGCGTAAGCGGTTCCGGCAAATCGACGCTCGTCCACAACGTCTTGTATCGAGCCCTGGCCGCGCAGCGCAGCGGTGCCAGCATCAAAGAATTTTGCGACCGCATGGATGGCGACGAATTCATTCAGGACACCGTCATCATCGACCAGTCGCCTATTGGCCGGACGCCTCGCTCGAATCCCGCCACCTACATGAAGGCCTTCGACGCCATCCGCGAAGTCTTTGCGGAGACTCCCGACGCCAAGCGCCGCGGCTACACTGCCGGCCACTTTTCCTTCAACGTGCCCGGTGGCCGCTGCGAAACGTGCCAGGGAGATGGCACCGTAACCGTCGAAATGCAATTCCTTGCGGATGTTGAGCTAATTTGCGAAGAATGCCGCGGCCAGCGCTTCAAAAGCAGCGTGCTCGAAGTTCGCTATCACGATAAGAATATTCACGATGTCCTGGGCATGACCGTTCGCGAAGCTCTGGTCTTTTTCGTCAATGTACCCAAGGTCGTTTCCAAGCTGCGCATTCTCAACGAAATTGGTCTTGGGTATTTACGCTTGGGCCAATCCGCTACAACGCTTTCTGGTGGCGAGGCCCAGCGTTTGAAGCTCGCCTCGCATCTCTGCCGCACCGAAAATCGCGGCATCCTCTACATCCTTGACGAACCTACGACTGGCCTGCACTTCGACGACATTGCCAAACTTCTGGCCGCCTTTCGCAAGCTGCTGGAGTCCGGCGCCTCGCTTCTCGTCATCGAGCACAATCTCGACATCATCAAATCCGCCGATTGGCTCATCGACCTTGGCCCCGAGGGCGGTACGCAAGGCGGCAAGATCATCGCGACCGGTACCCCCGAACAAGTTGCGCGCAACCCCCAATCCCACACCGGACGCTTCCTGGCTCGTGTTCTCGCCAATGGCAATGGCTCAACGAAGCGCAACGGCAATGGCTCGTCTAAGCCCGCACTTCTTCCGCCGGCTAAATCCAATGGAACGAAATTTCCGTCTAACGAGCCATGACACGGCCAAGCCGCACGTTTTTAGTTGCAGCTCTTTTCGTCGCCGTAGCCTCGTCGTCCACCATCGGCGCCTCTTTCGCGAATTTCTCGTCCGCGAATTTCGTCAGCAACCCGCGACAAGATCCACCTGCAGCAAAATCTCCACAAGCCAAGCCGCAAAAGGTCCGCAATCCGCTGAACGATCTTCTCGACGAAGCCCAGGCCGACATCGACAAGAACGACTATCAGGCCGCGATCGCGCCGCTACAGAAATTCATCGCCGAAAAGCCCGATGTTGCCTACGCACACTTTCAGTTGGCGTACGTCTTCACCGCACTCAAGCGCCCGGACGATGCTCGCGGCGAATACGAACGCTGTGTTGCGCTCGATCCTAAGATGGCCGAGGCCCAGCTAAACCTCGGAATCTTGCTGCTGGAAAAAGATCCCAACGCTGCCATCGTGCCGCTACGCAAAGCCGTTGAACTCCTGCCTTCGCAGAGTCGGCCACGCTATCTCTTGGGTCTTGCGCTACAGCATTCCGGCGATCTCCCTGGCGCTACAGATGCTTTCGAGGGAGCCTCACGCCTAGATCCGAAAGATTCGGAGTCGCTCATTCGTCTCGGTGCAGTGCTTCTGCGTACCAATCGTCCCGCCGATGCCGAATCGAAGTTCCGCTCGGCGCTCCAGCTTCAGCCGCAATCCCCGGCCGCTCTTCAAGGCCTTGGCCAAAGCCTCGATGCGCAGAAGAAGCCTGAAGCTGCCGACGCATATCGCCAATATCTCGCGATTCAACCCACCGACGCTGCTGCTCGTGCCCGTCTGATTCATCTACTGATCGAACAGCAGCAATTTGACGCCGCCCTGGCCGAGAGTGAGAAATCCTCCGCTGGCCAGCCTGCCACACTCGAAACTCTGAAGCTCCGCGCCGATATCCAAATCGGCCAGAAAAAAATAGACGACGCCATCGTCACCCTCAATCAGGCCATTGCTCTTGCTCCTCGAGACGCTCAACTCCACGGCGGCTTGGGACGCCTATATCTACAGAAGCGCGCCTTCCCTGAAGCCGAAAAGGAATTGAAACTCGCGCTAGGGCTCGACCGCAATAACCTCACCTACTGGAAAGATCTCAGCTCCACGTATTACCTGGGAGGAAACTGTCCCGCCACGCTCGCCACTCTTGACGTGATCGCCAAGGTCGAGACACCTGGTCCAGGCCCATGGTTTATCCGCGCGCTTTGTTACGATAAACTGGTGCAGGTGCAGTCCGCCCTCGATGCCTATCGAAAATTTTTGGAGCTTGATCGCGATCAGAACGCAGACCAGGTGTGGCAAGCGAATCAGCGCATCCATGTGTTGGAGAAAATGGCCGACAAGAAGCATTAGCAGCACCACCGTACGGCAGGGGCCCCGAGTCGTGGTTTCCCTCTTACTTCTGGTGGCTTGTTCCGCTTTGCGCGCTGCAGATCGTGTGAAGGATTTACAGGATCACTTCGACAAGGAAACGCACGCCTCCGGAAAAATCAAAGCCCTCGAGAAACTCGGCGAAGCTCAATTCGACGCTGCTTCCAAGGCCGGTCAGCAAGACGATTTCCTCTCCGTTGGCCTGACCATGGAAAAGTATCGAGACAACGCCATGACCGCTTTTGAGCTTCTCAGGAAACAAGAGCCCGATGCCGATCATCATCCCAACGGTTACCGCCAGCTCGAGCTCCAGGTTCGCCGGGGAATTCGCGAAGTGGAAGAAACAATGCTCACTGTTCCCGATGTTGTTCGCCCTCCGCTCCGTATCGTGCGCCAGGACCTCATTGACCTGGACGATACGTTGATCCGCGAGCTTTTTCCACGCCGCACTCCCGAGCCAAAAAAGGTTCCGCCTGTGCCGGAGAGCAAGCCATGACCTACCGCAACGCCACTCGCTGGTTACTCATACTGAACTTAGTCGTTATGGCTGTCGCATGTCCCTTCCGGCTATCCGCGCAGCGGCCCGAAAAGGATTATTTGACGGACATCGAAGCCGACAAAATTCGCGATGCGGAAACGACCAACGATCGCATCAAATTGTTTCTGCTGTTTGCTGAAGATCGCCTGAAGAAATTTCAATATGAACTCGAGCATCCCTC
>DASXLU010000194.1:0-3434 GCA_036496065.1 Candidatus Acidiferrum sp. | reverse complement strand
GAAGCCGCACGATCTCCAGCAGAGCCTGCGGATCGCCATTGGCCCTGGCTCTGGAGGGGTAAATCGGCGGAGACAGCGTGATGGTCACGTGTGTGGGACACGGCAGAAAAGTTCCGTCACGCAGGAACGTGCGGGTGCCCGCCAGTGAAACAGGGAGAACCGGCGCACCCGTTGCGACCGCCGCGCGAAACGCGCCCAGCTGAAATGGCCGCACTCCCGGCTCGGGGACAAATGTTCCTTCGGGAAATACAAATACGGAATCGCCCTGCTGCAGGCACGCCTCAATTTCATCCACTTGCTTCAAGCGCGAATCCGCGCTGTGCCGGTCGAATGATAAATGGCCCATTTTATTGAGGAACGTGCCGATAAGTGGCATCGAGTTCACTTCGCCCTTAGCCACAAAGCGATATGTCACGCCCAATGCCATCATCACAGGCAGCACGTCGAAATAACTCGCGTGGTTCGCTGCATACACTTTCGCGCCCGGCGTTTCCATGTGCTCTTTGCCGACTACATCTACTCGTATGCCGGCCAGTGCGAACAGAACTTTCAACGCGGCTGACGTAAATCTTCCCGCGGCTTGGTGGTCTCTGTAAGTTCGAACGATCAGCCACGTAGGAATGATCCACAAGATAAACACGACGCCGAAGTACACGCCGTACAAACGTTGCAGTCCCTTCTTAATCCATGCAAAAAGTGTTTCCACTCCACTCTTCAGGTACGAGACGAATCCCAGTCTCGCCAACTGTATCCACGCGGGCGATCGGCCGCTTGCCAATTTTCCTGCGATATAAAGCTGCTTGGTTTCTTCGCGCCTCAGTTTCCCGCTAGAAGTTTTGGGAATACTACCTGGAGGAATCAACTCCACGCGGTCCGGTGGCAATCCCAATCCGCGCGTGACGCGTTCGTTAATTGCCGCGGCAATCCGGGAACGTTCTCCAGCTTCTTCCTGCCTCGACTCGGCTACGATCACCAGCTTTTCTGTCCCGCTGCCCCCATCCTTCAGGCCGAATGCCACCACGCAACCTTTGCGTATTCCGTCGA
Organism: Candidatus Acidiferrum sp.; assembly: GCA_036496065.1. Taxonomy (GTDB): domain Bacteria; phylum Acidobacteriota; class Terriglobia; order Acidiferrales; family UBA7541; genus Acidiferrum. The sequence goes on along the minus strand of DASXLU010000194.1, from coordinate 2,390 downwards.
CAGCCGACGCCAATTCTTCCACTTCGTGCGGATACAGATTCCGTCCGCCCTTGATGATGATGTCTTTCACGCGGCCGGTCACATAAATCTCGCCGTCCGCCCGGTACGCGCGGTCGCCCGAATTTACCCAGGTGTACTCACCGTCAGGCGCAGGCCCGGCCGGGAAGAGCGCTTTGGTGGCTGCTTCGTTCTTGTAATAGCCGCTCGTCGCCGAGGGCCCGCGAAACCACAGAAATCCTTCGATGCGGTCGGCGACCCCTTCACCTTTGTCGTCCACGATCATTACTTCATGTTTCGCAACCGGCCCACCCGAGGATACAAAAGAAATTGCGGTCTCTTGCTTTGCGTCGGTGGGCACCGCGCGGCCTTGCGTCGCGAAGATTTCGCGATCTACATGATCCACCAGCGGGCCACGATCGAGCGGTGGCACCGTCACCGCTAACGATGCTTCTGCCAAGCCGTACACTGGCAACATCGCTCCGGCGCGGAAACCGTATTTCGAAAATCGGTTGATGAAGCGCTCCATCGTTTCCGGATTCACCGGCTCCGCTCCGTTTAGCGCGGCCCGCCATGAACTGAGATCGATGCCTTCGATGGACTTGTCTGCGATTTTCCTGACGCACAACTCGTACGCGAAATTTGGCGCGGCCGCGATCGTGCCTTTGTATTTATGAGTTACCTGCAGCCATCGCTCGGGCCGCGTGAGAAACGAAAGCGGCGACATCACCACCAGCGGCATGCCCTTGAGCAGTAGCGTCAGCCACGCCCCGATCAGTCCCATGTCGTGATAGAGCGGCAGCCAACTCACTCCAACGTCGCCCGGCCCCATTTGCAAGGCTTCCGCGATTGCTCGCATATTCGCAAGCAGATTCGCGTGTGTCAGCACTACGCCCTTGGGGTCGCCAGTCGAGCCCGACGTGTATTGCAGCAGCGCGATGTCGCTGCCTTTCCGCATTCTGCTGCCCGTTAGGAATGTCGGCAAAGCCCCGGGCGCCGGAGGCGGGGCTTTTTCCGCGGTCTCCAGTAACTTGCTCGCGTCCACAACTCCCAACAACGACTTCACCCGCGGTTTCAGCAGGTGCGCCACTGCCTCGGCGCGTTTAAACGTCAGCAGCATGCAGACTTCAGCGTTATTCAGAATATCGGATTGCCGTTCCGCGTATTCTTCAATGCGGTCGGCTCGAAACGGTGGATATATCGGCACCGGCACCGCGCCCGCCAGCAGAATCCCGGCATAGCAAACGAAAAATTCGCGCGAACTGGGCAACATCAGCGACACGCGCCCGCCTGCCGGTACTCCTCGTCGCGCCAACTCTTCCGCGCACTTCTGCGAAGCCGAATACAATTCGCCAAACGTCAATTGTTGTTGATGTTCACCATCTTCGTCATCCGTGATGACCAGGTGCACGCGATTCGCGTCATGAATCCCGCGGTAGCGAATTACATCCGGCAAACTCTGCGCGCTTTCCATGAACGAGTCTTCGCCGACCGCCGTTTTTGGTGCGTGCGCAATTCGATACCCTGGATTTTCGGACTCATCATCGGGAATTGTCAGTGCAGGCGACGCTAAAATTGCTCGGGTCAGTTCTTCCGGTGTGCTCGCTTCCGCCGCCACAGAATCTGGCAGGCGCACACCGAACGCTTCTTCCAGGCGCCCTAAAAGCTCAACGCGCTCCAGGCTACCCATCCCTAAGTCGCGGTCCAGGTTCGAATGAATATTCAAATCCCCAATAGCGCCGAGGCTGCCCAGTTCGGTCAGAAGCGTCCGCACGACGTCAAGTATTCGCGCTCGTACGCCATCGAGATCGAGTTGTGGGGAAGTTGTAGCCAAAGGGTCCCTTCGGTCAGAAAGCAGCTTTGCGGTCAGGCTAGCACGCGTTCCCGCGGTTTACCACGCCGATTTGTCCGGTATCGTACTTGCGAAAATCGAGGAGGACTTCATCGCTGCCGAAAAGCCGGACCATCGTACAGGTGTACGGGCACGGTTGGCCCTAATGTCAACGAAAAGTTACGCTGTGCCTTGTTTTTTCGCTGCGTAGCCCGGCGGCATCAGCGTTGTCGACAAATCCACGCCCGACAGATCGGCTTGGCTCAAATCGGTTTCCCGCAAAATCGTAATCCCCATGTCGGCGCCGCTAAACTTCGCTCCAGCAATCTGCGCGTCGCGAAAATTTGCATTCCGCAGCAGCGATTTCTGGAAATTCACGCTGGTCATATCGCAGCGGAAGAATTCCACTCCGCTGGCCTGCGCTTCGGTGAGGTCCGCCCCTGGAAGAACCGCTTCGGTCATGTCCGTATTCCGCAAATCTGCCTTTCGCAAGCGCGCGCCAGACAAATCCGCTCCTGGCAATCGTGCTCCGCGCAGGTCCGATTCCTCCAGGTTCGCATTT
>DASXLU010000193.1:0-5197 GCA_036496065.1 Candidatus Acidiferrum sp. | reverse complement strand
TTGACGAAGTCTGAAATACAGACAGGAAAAATCGCCGAAGAAACAAATTCAATACGTCGAACTAGCCTGGCGGCCAACGGAAATTGCGGCCTCCCAGCAGATGCAAATGTAAATGGAACACCGATTGTCCCGCGCCCCCGCCATTGTTGAACACCGTGCGGTAACCAGAAAGCAGATTCCGTTCCGATGCCAACTTCGCCGCCACAAGCTGCATCTTCCCGATCAAGGCGGCGTCTTCCGCCGAAGCATCGTGCAGCGCTGCAAAGTGTTTTCGCGGGCAGATCAAAATATGTGTCGGCGCCTGCGGGCTCACGTCCTCGAACGCGAACACGTCGTCATCTTCGTAGACGATCTTCGACGGAATCTGTTTCGCCCCAATTTTGCAGAACAAGCAGTTGGCATCCATTATTTCCCTCCTGCGGGAACAGCTTCATCCAGGCGAAACACCATCGGCGTAAAGCCTTCCTTGCTTCGCAGCGTCTCCGCAAATTGCCGCGCCGCATCTTCCCCGCTGATCTTGCCCGCGCGTACTCGATAGTAAGTTCCATCCGCCGAATCGTACGACTGAATGAAAACCGGCACCGAATACGTCGTGCTTAAGCGTTCTCGCAAGCGCTCTGCGTTCGCCTTATCGTGAAACGCTCCCACTTGCAGGGTAAAGAATCCTTCGTTGATATCCACGTTTCCGAGCACTTCCACGCGCACATGCACCACTCCTGGCCCAACGGATTCAATTTCGCGCGCCGCCGCCAGCGACAGGTCGATGATGCGGTTGTCGACGAAAGGTCCCCGGTCGGTAATCCGCACTGTAGTGCTTTTGCCATTGTTCAAGTTCGTCACGCGCACCATTGTTTCGAACGGCAGCGTGCGGTGCGCCGCAGTCAGCTTGTACATATCGTAGACTTCGCCGTTCGACGAGCGTCTTCCGTGGAACGGATTTCCATACCACGAAGCATTTCCTTCCTCAATAAATCCAACAGGCGCGGGCGCTATCGGATTTTTGCCTCGCTTGCGCGCTGGAGCGGGGCCAGGCGTGGCAGCAGTTTCATTTTTCGCTTTTTCAGCGGTTGACTCGGGAGTGGCGGTAGGTTGCGCGGGCGCTGGAGGGCGGCTCGCCACAGGTCGTCGCGACGAGCAGCCAATCACTGCTAGGCTGCTGACTAAAATAACGGCCTGGAGCGATGGCCGGGCGCAGTTCACGGCTTGGGCGCTTGCGATGGAGGCGCACTGCGCGCATCCACTCGCGATTCCAGTTTCTTGGCCGCTTCCGAAAGCTTTTCGGATACTTCCCGCAAAAACTGTGCGGTTCGTTTTTCCGTCTCGGGAGCGACTTCGTCTTCCAGATATTTGCGCAGGCGGCCCAATTCTGCGTCCAGACGGCGGCCAAGCTCTTCAAATTTGTCCATGGGCTCCTTGCGCCAGATTGTGCAGCGCGATTCCGGTATTATAGAAACGCAAAAACAACCGTGCAAGGAGGAGTATTGCCCCTTCCCTATCAGTGGCAGCTACGCGGAGAGCGCCTGAAGAAAATGTTTGGTGGCATGTTCGGCCGCGGTGAGCGGCGTCCGCAACTCTGCCCGGCCTGTGGCGCGCTCGTTGGCATAAGCGCCACGCGTTGTCATCAGTGCGGCGCCAACCTGCGTTTCGGTCTGGCCGCCTGGAGCAAGGGCCTGTCTGAATTTTTTGGCGGCCACGCTCCGGTCACCACCTCGCTCTTGATCATCAACGTCATCATGTTTGGTGTCAGCCTCATTCGCTCCATGAAAAGTGGCGGTGGAATCAGCCTGTTTGGAGGAATGAGCGGCGTCGAGCTGTTCCGCCTGGGTGAAAACATTCCGCTGCGATGGGGCATCTTTCAATGGTGGCGCATGGTTACCGGAACTTTTCTCCACGGTGGTCTGCTGCACATCGGCATGAACATGATGGTTCTGCTGGACATCGCGCCCGTTGTCGAGGAAGTTTACGGTTCGCCTCGCTTCCTCTTTCTCTACGTCGCTTGCGGAATGGGTGGCTCCGCGCTCAGCACCATATTCGGCAAAGGTCCCTCCGTCGGTGCGAGCGGCGCGATTTTAGGTCTGATTGGCGTGCTGATTGCCGTGAGTTCCAAACGTGGCGGCGAAAGCATGAGGGCGCTTCGGTCTCGCCTGATCTCGTGGGTAGTTACCATCTTCGCGTTCGGCCTGTTAGTGCCGGGAATCGATAACTGGGGACACTTTGGCGGGTTGGTTATCGGGTTCGTGCTTGGAAAATTGTTCGCCGATCGCCAGCCCTCGCCAGGGCCTGAACGGTCACGCTCCTATCTGCTCGGCTGGGCCGCGGGAGGAGTAGTTCTCGCCGCATTTGTATTGATGTTCTTGCATTTCGGAGATGCAATTCCCTGAGTTTTCTCGGCTGCCTTCCTGAAGGACGAAAAGTCGGCGGGCGCGCTTCTAAGAGGCGTGCAGCCGCCGCGCCACCACGAACGAGTAGTGGAAGCCGGACACGGTCACTAACACGCTCACCAGGTACACCAGGTAGCGCACCAGCACTTCGAACCGGGGATCGGGATACGCCGCGTGCAGCACCGCAAAGAACACTAATGCAATCTCAAAGAAGGTCGTCGCCTTTCCCAGCAATGATGGCGGGAAGGGCCTGTAGCCTTGAATGATCAGGATCACCGCGGCCACAACCAGCATCAACACATCGCGGCTCAACACCATAATCGTCAACCACCAAGCAATTTTTTTGCTCATCGATAGCGCAATGAACGATGAGGACAGTAGCAGTTTGTCCGCGATCGGGTCCAAGTAAGCGCCCAGAGCGGACTTCTGATTCAGTCGCCTCGCCAGAAGACCATCAATCGTGTCCGTGCCCGCAACAAATACCAGCACCAGCAATGCCCACGCATATTTTTCGTATAGAACGAGGATTAGAAAGAGCGGCAGGAAGCCAAGGCGCAAAAAGGTGATCTGATTGGGAACCGTCCAAATGCGCGCTTTCATCGGCCCAAAGAATAACGCAGTTTAGGCAAACTGCGCGAGATATTCAGTCAAAGAACGCCCGATTTTGCGTTCGAAAATTTCTGCCATCGATGGAATCGAGCCCGAAGGCTCATCAAGTGAAATTCGCTCTACCCGCGTCATGGGAAAGAACACGGTCGGCAGCCCGATTCGCTCGCCATCCGGCTCATTCACTTGCCGGATAAAATGGTCGAACGAGTTCAGGTCGATTCCGCGAATGGTGACGCCGCTCGGATTGAGTTCCAGAAGGATGCCCCAGACTTTTTCCTTGGGGCTGTGCAGGCTGATGACGACGATGGAGTTTGGGTTCATGAGTTTCACTGATTTCCAGCTTAGCGCGCCCGTTCACTTCATTGCCAAGTAAATCCCGGCACGGCGATGTAAGCGCAAACAGCGGTTCCATGGGACTAGTGATTCCTATGACGAGGTTCATCGGTCTGACGCGCATACGTCGAACATCGCAGACGTATCCTCACGTCGACATAATGGCGGGTCCCGCCGGCGGAACAATCAACCGCGGCTCGGTAAGCGACTGCACTTCCTCCACAGAAGTTTCCGGCGCAATTTCGCGCAGCACCAATCCCTCAGGCGTCACATCGATGAACGCCAGCTCCGTCACGATGTGGTCCACAACCTCCACACCGGTTAGCGGCAACGTGCATTTCTTCAGGATTTTCGGCTTGTTCTCTCGCGTGGCGTGCTCCATCGCAATAAAGACGCGCTTCGCCCCCGCCACCAGATCCATTGCGCCACCCATGCCTTTGAGCATTTTCCCCGGAATTGCCCAGTTCGCCAGCGACCCTTTCTCATCGACCTGCAACGCTCCCAGCACGGTCAGGTCGACATGCGAGCCGCGAATCATCCCAAACGAATCCGCCGACGAAAAATAGCAGCTCCCCGGAAGTTCTGTAACTGTTTCTTTTCCCGCGTTGATCAGGTCAGGATCAACCTGCTCTTCCACGGGATAGGGTCCCACACCCAGCATCCCGTTTTCCGATTGCAGAATCACTTCGATTCCCTTCGGAACAAAGTTCGCCACAGCCGTTGGCATGCCAATGCCCAGATTCACATAGAAGCCGTCGCGCAGTTCTTGGGCAATCCGCCGCGCGATTCGCTCCCGTTTTTGCTCGTCGCTCAATGGCATCGCAATTTACGCCTTGCGCAAAACGCGCTTTTCAACTCTTTTTTCGTACGACGCGCCTTGAAATATCGCGTCCACAAAAATTCCCGGTGTATGCACCTGGTCCGCATCCAGTTCGCCCGGCTCGACCAGATGTTCTACTTCCGCGATCACATAGTCCGCCGCCGTGGCCATCACCGGATTGAAATTTCGCGCCGTCTTCCGGTAAATTAGGTTTCCCCAGCGATCGCCCTTCCACGCCTTGATAAACGCAAAATCGCCATGCAGGGCACGTTCCATCACGTACTGCCGTCCCGCGAATTCGCGTGTTTCCTTGCCGTCCGCCGCCATCGTTCCGTAGCCAGTTGGCGTGTAAAACGCAGGGATCCCTGCTCCACCCGCCCGCAATCGCTCTGCCAGCGTGCCCTGCGGATTCAATTCCACTTGCAACTCACCGCTCAGCACCAACTGTTCAAACAATTTGTTCTCGCCCACGTACGTCGAGATCATTTTCTTTACCTGGTGATGGCGCAGCAGCAGTCCAATGCCAAAATCGTCCACGCCCGCATTGTTGCTCACCACCGTCAGTTCCTTCGTTCCCTTGCGCCGCAACGCCGCGATCAGATTTTCCGGGATGCCACACAATCCAAATCCGCCCATCAGGATGGTCATGCCATCGCGAACCTTTTCGATGGCCACATCGGGCGAAGCGATTCGTTTGTCCATGAGTTGAAATCACCCGAGCGGGGAGCCGTCACAGAACTCTGAGCTAAAGGTGCCGGGTGGGAAGTTTACTCTAACTGGATGCCCTGGCAAAACATCGCCGCTCATGCTGTCGCGATTAGCCGCGGCGCTTCCGGCCTTAAATCCAAAGAAGTTCGAAAGCTGTGCGGTGTCATCCCGGTGATCCGCCGGAATACCCGGCAGAAATGGCTCTGGTCCGCGAAACCTGTTTCCATGCTGATCTCAGCCATTGACGCTTCCGGCGAGAGCAGCCGCTCGCACGCAGTGCGGATTCGCAAGCGGTGAACGTACTCCCCGATTCCCTCTCCTACGAATCGTCGAAACACGCGCGACA
>DASXLU010000192.1:0-3484 GCA_036496065.1 Candidatus Acidiferrum sp. | reverse complement strand
GGTGCGAGCCAGAGTTTCGGATAAAAAAACCTCGCCAAGTTCGAACGATGTGACGGTTAGCCTGTTTCCGGTGCCAGAGAGAATTTCTTCAATCGAGGCAGAGGTGGCGGAAAATGGGGTCCATCTCCGTTGGGCGGCGCCGACGCGCACGTCCGGAGGCGAATCTCTGACGAAGATCGACGAATACCGTGTGTATCGAGGAGAGTTGAATCCTGGGACCGCGGAAAGTGCACGGAAGGACCGGACTTCGTGGAAAGCGCCGTTGGCACAGATTGGCAAGACGCAGCAGGCGGAATACACGGATGAGAGCATCGAGTTCGGGAAAACGTACGCGTATGTGGTACGGAGCGTGATCCTTGCGGGAGGAACGCTGCTGGAGTCATCGGATTCGGAAATAAGGGTCGTTACGCCAAAGGACACGTTCCCGCCGGCAGCACCCCAAGAGTTGGTGGCCGCGGTGTTACCCGGCGAAGGTCCCGGCAAGGCTGTGGTGGATCTATCGTGGTCGATCAATGTGGAACCAGATTTGGCCGGATATCGGGTGTACCGTAGCGAGGCCGAAGGTGCACAAGGACAACTGCTTACGCCGGAACTGTTGCCCACTCCCGCCTATCGTGATATGTCTGCAATAGTTGGCGAGCGCTATTGGTATACGGTGACAGCCGTCGATCGCGCTGGGAACGAAAGTGCGGCGAGTTCTGCCGTCGTAGCAGAAATACCGCAACCTTCCCCATAATCCCGGGTTGAAAAATACGGCAGCTTGTTTGTCAGGGGCCCCAGTACCCATGCCGGCATCAGAAAAGTCGCCTGCTCACGCAGCGTCTGGTCACTTTCGAAGCGCACCCGTAAGAACGGGAATCTACACCGGGGTGTGCCTATCGTTGTGCTTTGCGGCGTGGGTAATAGTGGCGAATCGGGTGCCCTTTTTGGAATCGCTTGCGTTCGCACGAAATGCTGGAGCTGCGGGTCTGTTAGTGCTCATCGCGAGCGTGCCGGTGTTGCGATTTTATCGGGAGCCGGGTGAAATGCTGGGCTCATCACTGATTGGCTGGTCTCTGCTTACGCTGACCTTCTGGATGCTGTGCTTCAAGTTCATACTTCTGGATATTACCTATAGTGTTTTCCAAATCTTCATGATGGGGACGGTCGTATATTTGATAGTTGCGACTCTAGCGTGGATTGGTACCATCATACGGAGAGCACGCGCGTCTCATATTTCTCATATTCATCATTAAGAGAGACTCAATCAAAATGAAATTTTGCCGATTCCTGCAGCAGAGTTCAGGAAGTGTGTCGAATTCGTCTGCGAAGTATGGGCTTATAGAAGGGGAAACGATTCGGGAAATCAAGGGAGCACCCTGGGAGCAGTGGTCGCACGGCGAAGGAACGCATGCGAGGAAAGATTGCCGCCTGGTTGCTCCAGCGGATCCGAGCAAAATCATCGGCGTTGGGCGGAACTACGCGGCGCATGCGGCAGAAATGGGCAACGAACCGCCGAAGGAACCGCTGATTTTCCTGAAGCCGCCCTCGTCGATCATTGGGCCGGAAGAAACGATCGTTCTGACGAAATATTCGCAAAAGGTAGAGCATGAAGGCGAATTGGGAGTGGTCATCGGCAAGAAATGCGCGCACCTGACCGATAACGACGATCCATTCCCGTACGTGCTGGGCTATACCTGCGTAAACGATGTGTCTGCGCGTGACCTGCAAAAGAGCGATGTGCAATTCGCGCGTGCCAAAGGCTTTGACACGTTCTGTCCAGTGGGCCCGCATATTGAAACGCAACTGGATCCCAAGGATGTGCTGGTGGAAACGCATGTGAATGGCACACGCCGGCAATCGGGGAGTACCGCGCTGATGATCTATTCGGTGGCCTATCTGGTTCGCTGGATTTCGCGGATGATGACGCTGCTGCCGGGAGACCTGATAGCTACGGGAACGCCGGCCGGGGTGGGCCCGCTGGTCGGCGGGGACAAGGTGGAAGTGTCGGTGGCGGGCATCGGGGTATTGCGCAATCCGGTGCATCCCCCTATTGCTTAACTTCGCGCTTAGCGTGCGCTCCGGTAAAATATAGTTGTTAGGGGAATGAAGCTTCGGGACAGTTGGCTGAACACGCCGCCCGTTTTTCTCCAGTTCAACAAGACCAGAAATTGAGGGAGAGGTAGAAAGTTGAAAGAGTTGCTTGCCGATTGGAAGACAGTGGCGGCGGTGATAGGCGGTGGCATTGCCGTGATCGCGATAATTGCTTACGCCTTCGTGCGACCCAAGGTGGATCCGGAGGAGTCGGAGCGCAAGCGCCGCTTGCACCTGAACCACATTGGACGCATCGCGGAAGGGCAAGTCGTGGACCTTGCCGAGCATCCAGCTACGCCGGCAGAAGCGCGGCGAGGACTACTCGGAACGAAGCCGCAAGTCCTGATAGATACGCGACCGCGGCACCTGGTGTCGTACAGCTACGCAATCTCCGGCGTGACGTACCAGACGGCGCAGGACATTACCGGGCTCGAAAGCCAAGTGCGTTTCGAAAGACTGGTGGCCGGGCAGCCTGCCAGCGTGAAATACGATCCGTCGAATCCCAGCGATTCGATATTGGTAGCGGACGACTGGTCCGGTCTGCGCTAAGTTTCAACCTGACGAACTCTAATTCTAAACTGGCGAGCGTTAGCACCATCCCCTTGAATGCGTTATGCTTTGGCTGAAACCGCAAGCTGGTTTCGGCGCGTCCATGAAGCAATTCCTGGCCTCCATCCTGACGACGATTATGATCGTGGCGATGACGCTGAGCGCCATGGCGATCTTGGTGCGTGCCACGTTGTATGTCACTTCGATTCAATCGCCGCTGATTCGCGCGGGAGCGATGGCCGCGGAAATGTTGCTTGGCGTGATTTTGTTGCTGGGAACGGTGTGGCTGGCGACCCACTTGGCGGTGCTGATCTTCGCGCCCAAGAATGAACCAACAAACGGAGGCCCGCTTGGCTGAGAAGAGTCGCGGTACGTGGGAGTCCACGGAGAAGGCGCACCGGATTGAGCAACTGCGCAAAATGTCTGCGGAAGCAGAGGCCGGGGGCGGGGCGGAGCGTCGCGAAAAGGAGCACAAGGCGGGAAAGCTTTCGGCGCGCGAACGAATTCATCTGCTGTTGGATGAGGGAACGTTCGAAGAGTTGGACAAATTCGTGCGGCATCGCTGCGTGGATTTTGGATCGGAAGAGATGCGGCCGACAGGGGATGGCTTCGTAACCGGATTTGGGCGAATTGAAGGGCGGCTGGTGTACGTGTTCGCGCAGGACTTCACCGTTTTTGGCGGATCGCTGTCTGAGGCGAACGCACAAAAAATCTGCAAGATTATGGACCTGGCAATGCGCAACGGCGCGCCAGTTATCGGCCTGAATGATTCGGGAGGAGCGCGGATTCAAGAGGGCGTGGCATCCCTGGCGGGGTATGCCGATATTTTCCTGCGAAACACGCTGGCCAGCGGCGTGATTCC
>DASXLU010000191.1:0-11147 GCA_036496065.1 Candidatus Acidiferrum sp. | reverse complement strand
CGCAGAAGTCCACCTGCATCCTGATGGCGCCGAGCCGTATGACCGAAGAGGCTCGCGCCCGGCTGGAAACTATGGTGCGCACGTCTAACGGTTTCGAAATTGCCGAAACCGATTTGCAGCTTCGCGGCCCTGGCGAATTCTTTGGCACGCGCCAATCGGGCGAACTCGGCTTCCACGTTGCGAATCCCTTGCGCGATCGCGAACTTCTCGAACTTGCCCGCAAAGAAGCCTTCGCGATGGCCGGCGATCCTGCGAAAAAAGATTCCCTGCAGCGTGTGCTTCGCTTGCTGCCCGCCGAATGGACCCGGCGCTATCATCTTGCTCACATCGGTTGAGGCATCCACTAAATGCGCGTCATCGCCGGAACGTTTCGCAGCCGCCAACTCAAAAGCCTTAAAGGTAACGCGCTTCGTCCTACGAGCGATCGCATGCGCGAAACGCTGTTCAACGTAATCGCCGATCGCGTTCCCGGTTCGCGCTTTCTGGACATTTTCGCGGGTACCGGCGCCGTCGGCATTGAAGCGCTCAGCCGTGGCGCCAAAGAAGCCGTCTTCCTTGAAAATCACGCTCCAGCGGCCGCACTCATTCGCAAAAATCTCGCTGCGCTTGATATTAGATCCGGCGCGCGCGTTCTCCCGCTGGATGCGTTGCGCGGATTGGAAAAGCTCGCTTCCGAGCCGACTTCCCGAAACTCACCATTCGAGTTGGTTTTTCTCGATCCGCCCTACGCTGCCGCCGAAGAATACGCCCGCGTCCTGAATTTCCTGGAAGCCGCGCCATTTCTTTCGAACGACAGCATCGTCATCGCGGAGCATCGTCATTCCTTTGATCTGCCCGAAGCCGTCGGCTATCTGCAACGCGCGCGCGTGCTCCGGCAAGGCGATGCCAGCCTCACTTTTTACAAAATTGCCGGCCGCGACCCGCAAGAATAATTTCCTACCGCGGCAAACCCCTCACAGCGTACGCTCATCTATCTTTGATTGGGGCTTTCCGCCGCTTTCCCCAACCGCGCGGACTCTGCCCTCCCAAGTTATAATTGGAGTTACATGTCCAGGGACCTGCAAGCCAATTCCCTCAATCTTTTGGGGCACCCGCAAACGGAGCCGGAACTGCCAGTCTCTATACCTGCGCCTATTTCTGAGAATCGCCGCGTGAATCCATTCAATCTTCTTGGTCAGGCGCAACCTCCTCGCTTCGGTGTCCTACTACCCGGACGCGTGCAGCCCAAGTTCAACATTGCGTGGAACAGCTTTCACCAGAATTTTCTCAGTGGCCTGCCGGTCTTTTTCAGCTTTCCGCGAATCCCGAGAGCCGCCGCGAGACTCGAAGTTTTCCGGGATTGCCGCGTTGAACCAAATTTTCCGAGACGCGCTGTGATCGCTGCGGCACTGGTCTACGCCGCTGCGTTGATTTTTCCGTGGCCGGAACTTCCCGCCGCATCTCGTCGTAACTCTGCGTTCGAAAACGCCGAGGTCACCTGGTCCGGTCCGATTGAAGACTTGCCTCTGCTGCACACTTCGCGCGCGCGAGCGAAATCGCCGGCGGCCAAAGAGCCGGAAAAGCCCGTCGCCGCCGAAGGCACCGAAGCATTTCATCCGCGCCAGCGCATCTACACGGAGGCTCCGCACCCAACGCACCCGCGGCAAACTTTGGTGAATCCTGCCGCGCCTGCCACCGCGCCACAATTTGTGCCGCAGCTGCCCAACATCGTGCAACTCGCCGCCTCGGCGGCCCCTGTTCGGCCACGAATCGAGATCAGTGAGCAGACGTTGGCGAAACTTCGTCCTCGCAAAAACAAAGTGACCGCTGCTAGTCCTGATGCTCCGCCAGCCGATCTGCCTAATCTTGAGCAGCGGCCCGCGGAAATGAATATTGCCAACTCGGCGAGCGGTCCCGCGCGGCCAAAGTTGGAAATTAACGCGGGAGCGGCACCACGTCTCGCTGAGCGCAAACAATCCGGCGAATCCGCTGCCGAAGCAGATGAGCCCGCAGCCATTTCGAGTGCCGGCAATGGTGCCGCATCCACCCTGATCGCTCTTTCTTCCAATCCCGGCCCAGCAGCGCCCATTGCGCCTGTGCCCCAGGGCAATCTCTCCGCGCGAGTGGCGATTTCTCCCGAAGGCAAACCCGGTGCCGCAGGCAATGCTTCCGCTGCAGCGACTGGCGGCGCAGGCACAGGCTCTGGGGCTGCCGGTGGAGCAGGGAACAGTCCCGTGGCCATCAGCATCAGCGGCGGAGCTCCCAAGCCGAATGCCGGTGTGTCTGGGCTCGGCGGCGCTGGCAAACTCACGTTGCCGCGCACAACGTCTGCGATGAAGCGGCCCGATCCCAATGCGTCCGACGATACGCCCGAGCGCACCGGCCCTCCGGATTTCGCGGCGCTTCCACCGGGCGCCAAGCCTGAACAGATTTTCTCGGCGCGCCGCGTTTACACCATGAACGTCAACATGCCCAACCTGAACAGTGCGACGGGGAGTTGGATCATCCATTTCTCGGAGCTGCGAGTGCCCGGCGCAATTCGCCGGACTGGCGAACTCAACGCGCCAGTCCCGATGCGCAAAGTCGATCCAAAGTATCCGCAAACGTTGGTCCAGGATCGCGTTGAAGGCGAAGTTATTTTGTATGCGGTCATTCGCCATGACGGCTCCGTCGATAGCGTTCAGCTCGTTCGCGGCGTGGATACGCAACTGGATGCGAACTCGATCGCCGCATTCACCGAATGGAAATTTGAGCCGGCCACCAAAGAAGGCCAGCCCATTGACCTCGAAGCCATCGTGCACATCCCCTTCCGCGCTCCCGATCGCCGCTGACCACGCACATCCGTCCGTAATTGCTGAGGTGGGCGGCCATTTCGAGTTATCGGCGCGACTCATACGGACTAAATTTTGCGGACATGGGGCGAGCAATGCTGCGCCCCTACGATTTTGATTTGCGTATTGACTGTTTCTACCGCCGAACCTACCCCGCCTGGGCCTTCACCTGCATGCTGGACTCATACAATTTCACCAGCGTATACAACGTGAAATTCACCGGGGTCGCCACTCCCAATTCCTTCCCCAACTTCGCGACATGCCCGTTCAACGAATCAATCTCCGTGCGTTTATCGCGCGCCATGTCCTGCGCCGTCGACGACCGTGTCCCTTTCATCTGCTCGGCGATTCGAAACGCTCCGGCTAGCGCGACCTGCGGATCTTCCAGTCCTGGAGGCCGAATCCCCTTCTTTTGCGCCACGGCCAAAACTTCATACACCACCGCTTCCACTACTTTCTTTGCATCTTCGTCGGCAATGATGTCGCCGTACGTCGCGCGCCCCAATCCAGAGACCGCGTTCAGCGCGCAATTCCACACCAGCTTGGTCCACAGCTCGCCTTCAATGTTGTCCGAAATCCGGCATGGCACCTTGGCCCTTTCGAAAACATCGGCGACTGCACGCGTTTTCTCGTTTGCTGGACCCACCACAAGGTCGCCACGCCCCAGATGTTTGATGTGCGCCGGCTCGGGCATTGCCGCCGCAACGTACACCACGGTGGGCAGCGCCACGATCGCGGACGCCGCGAAAATTTCCTCCGCGTTGTTCACTCCGTTCTGGAAGCTCACCACGATCGATTGCCCGTCAACATACTTCTTCAATTCTTTAGCCGTAGCTGCCGTGTCGGTCGTCTTCACGCAGAACAGCACAATCTCCGCATTTTTCACCGCGGAAATTTCCTCCGACGCCTCCGGGTGCACCGTCTCGCAAAATTGCACTGTGTCCAGCACGAGCCCGCCTGCTGCTACTGCCTGCACGAAGGCGTGTCGCCCGATCATCATCACTGGTGCGCCGGCTCGAGCCAGCATTCCACCAAAGTAGCCGCCCACCGCTCCGGCTCCCACCACCGCAACACGCGGCCAGTTTTTGTCTGCGCTCATCGATTGATCACCTTGACGACTTTCATGATGTCGTCTTCCGTGTTGTAAAGATGTGTGGAGACGCGGATGTTTCCTTCACGCAAGCTCGCGATTAAATTTTCATTCTTCATGCGCTCGTACAATTCTCGCGTTTTCTCCGGGCTGCGCGCCGCGAAACAGCCGTACGGACCGCGGCGCTCGATCTCGCTCGGACTCGTCACCACGCATTGGTCCTCCGGAAGCCCGGCGAAAAGCTGCGCTGTAAGTTTTTGGTTGTGGCCTGTTATCGTTTCTACACCAACTTCCAGCAGAAATCGCAGCGAAACGTCCCATCCAGCGAGGTTGAAGTAGCTCGCGGTTTCGGAAGTATCCCAACTGGCCGCGCCCAGCTCCGGCTTCGGATTCTCGAAAATCAGGTCGCCGTAGTGCTCCAGTCCATCAATGCGCTGCCAATAGAAGGGTCCCGGGCGCAAACTCCCCATCAGCTCGCGGCTTCCCCAAAAAAATCCCGTGCCATAGGGGCCCAGCAGCCATTTGTAGCCGGAACAAGTAATGAAATCCGCGCCCAATTTCCGCACATCCATCGGAATCGCCCCACAACACTGGCTTACGTCTAACTCCAGCACAATTCCGCGCTCCCGGCACGCCGCACCCAATTTCACTGTGTCCAGCATCGAGCCGTCGTCGAAGCGCACCATGCTTACCGAAACCACGCGCGTTCGCGGCGTCATGGCCGCGATGAAATCTTCCGCCGCTACCCACTGTCCGCGTGGCGCGATCACCTTCAACTCCACGCCTTCGCGCGCCATCATCGGTCTCCACGTGGTGTACTGCACCGGAAATTCACGGTGAGCCGCAAGTACTTCGTCTCCCGGCTTCCAATTCAATCCCAAAGCCAGCGCCATCATGCCCGCGCTCGCTCCGGTGGTCAAAGCGATTTCTTCCGGCTTGGCATTGATTATTGCTGCTAGCGAAGCTCGCACGCGACTGGGAATTTCGCGTTCCAGGCCATCGGTCATGAGAAAAGGGAACTTCTTCCATTCGAGCGACGCCTGCACGGCCTCCAGTGAAGCGCGCGGCATCGGCGCTTGCCCCGCCGCGTTCAGATACACCGTGTCACCGTGCGGAGCCCAGGCGTCTTTCCACTTTGCCGATGAACTGGCCACTGATGCCATGCAGGTACCTCCCGAATCTCGCGAAACTCTATGATTCGGAAATCTGCAAGGTGTCACAAGGTCCAAATTGGGGGATTACAGCCGGAGGAACGAAGAGCGAGGAAACGCTCTAGAAATGGTTGCGCAGCTCGCGGAACGTCGGCACAATCACCAGTTTCCCGCTGCCGGCCATTACCGTTTCATGTTCCAGTTGCCAGGTATTCACATGCGGAATGTACACCGCATTGAGGCCCGCCTGCATCGCCGGGTTGATATCGCTGCGCGGGCTATTCCCAATCATCCACGCGTGAGTCTTCACGATTTTGTGTTTGTTCACCAGCATGGCGTAGGTTTTGGCGTCTTTCTCGGCCACAATTTCGATAAACTCAAAAAATCCCTGCAGTCCGGAACGCTCCACCTTCGCCGCCTGTTCGGCAGGTTCGCCCTTGGTGAACAAAATCAGCCTGTGTCGTGTGGTCAGGTACGCCAGCGTGTCCGGCACTCCATCCAGAATTTTTGGCGGCGTTCCCTCGAGTTCCGTGACGCGCTTTTTCACCTGCATCAGGATTTCCTTCTGCGCCATCTGGTCCGACAGCTTCATATACGTCTCTTCCAGGGAACGCCCGAAGCATCGCACTCCGTAGCCGTATTGCCGGATATTCTTGCGTTCCGTCTCGTTCAGGATGTGCCTTATATATGCACGGCTGTAGCCGCATGGTTCCACCAGGCTAATGAAATCCTCAATCAGCTTTTCGAAAAATACGTTGTTTTCCCAGAGTGTATCGTCAGCGTCAATCAGCAGCGTGTTGCGTTTCATAGGCCCGCGCGTTCAAATTCCGCTCAAGCTCCCATCTTTTTTCGTGTGCTAAACAATCTTAGTGTAGCAGCCCCAGCAGCCTTGGCATCGTTCGCCGGGCCTACGCCGACTTCCGCTGGCCGCTCGACAACTTTTCCAGAATCCCGCGCGCCACCTTTTGCAGCTCGCCGAATTGCGTCAGGTACTCCTGGAATTCGTGATTCAGCTTTTGCGCATCTTGCGGTCCCAACTGGTTGCGCAGAATCATGTCACGCAATTTCACCGGATGCGGCAGCACCGCATCTTCCTGTAATTCTTCCAACGCTTGTTGTGGATTGTAGTGGTACATGCGAACCCCCCGGCGCGCGCACGTCGCGGCGCCACGCCCCTTCTCTATTCTACGCAAAAAGCTGCCCGTGTTTTGTTCGCGGGCAGTACAAATTAGTCAGGGGACAAATTTATGCCGCGGAGGCTCGCAGTGGCACAAATTCGTACTTTTCGATTTTTGCGGCGATTCCGGTTTTGCCATTGTCCGTGGACTCGACGCGCACAACTCGTCCGTGACAACGAATGTTCACATCGCCCGCCGAAATCACTTGTTGCGGCAGTGTCAGTACAAAATCGATCTCGCTGCCTTTTTCGAACTTGGCTTCGGTTAGAAAATACAGGCCGCGGTAACTTACGTCTCGAGTGTGAGCCTTCAACTCTGTGCCGCTCATCTCGCGTGCCAGCACGCGTACAGGCAACGTCATTACAAACCGGCGTGCTTCCCGGCGATCAGAAGGATCAGCCATTCGGTCTCCTCGACTTCTATGACCGAAAAGTAACATCCGTTACATCAAACTGCAATCCGAAAGTCCTCGTTTTTTAGCTCTAGTACGAGAATATTTCGTTGTGGCCGGTATAGGACTACCCACGCTTGGTTTTGTAACCAACAAAGGTTTCGCTAAGCATTTCCTAACGTTTCGGAAGTTTCAATTCTTTCAGGTACACTTTTTCTCTACATGCGCATCGGTCACGATTCCCGTAGTTTGTTTCTGCAAGGCCCCGCCGGCCGTTTGGAATCCATTCTCTGGACACCCACTCGGGCCGGTGCCGCATCACTTGCCGCGGTCGTTTGTCATCCGCATCCTCTCTTTGGCGGGACGATGCACAACAAGGTCGTCTATCAAGTCGCAAAGTCTCTCGATGCTTTGGGCGTTCCGGTTTTACGTTTCAATTTTCGAGGTGCGGGACTCAGTGCCGGTGTACACGATCGCGGGCAGGGCGAACAGGGAGATGTTCAAGCGGCCATCGATTTTCTCGCCGCTGAATTCCCCGCGATTCCGTTGCTCGTCGCAGGATTCAGTTTTGGGAGTTGGGTGGGACTTCGCGCCGGCTGTGCGGATGCTCGCGTCACCGAATTGCTGGGGCTGGGCATCCCCGTGAACAGTTCCGACTTCACTTATCTTCAGTCTTGCACCAAGCCGAAACTTTTCGTCCATGGAGCAAATGACGAGCATGGTGCGCGCCATAAGGTCCAGCACATCGTCTCGACTCTACCTGGAGAAAACAAACTTGTCTTCGTGGAAGACGCGGACCATTTTTTCGCCGGCAATCTCGAACAGCTGGATCGCGCCGTCACCGAATGGATACGCAGCCGCCATCCCGAACTGTACCCGCTCTAGACGTTTTCCCCACGCGTGAACAAATTATTGAATTGCTCCAAGTCCGCCGGCGGAATACTCACCAGCCGCGCATTCGCTTCCGCGTGCGGCGTGCGCGACATTCCTACCAGCGCGGTCGTAATCCCCGGCGCCGAGCGCGCAAATTGCAACGCCCGTTCCACATCGTTGTCCAGTCCCAGCGCGCTAGCCACGAAAGCCGGCAAATTCTGCGCCAGCTGTCCCTGTAGCAATGATGCGCTGGCCACCAGGGTCAGCCCTAACTCGTGCGCGGCTTCCATCGCGGTCTTTTCTTTTCCGCCCACCTTCTGATTCCCCAGCGTCAACGCTTCTGTCATCCCCAGGTTGAAAGGCAACTGTATGAAGCGGAAACGATGTTTTTCTCCGGCGATTTCTTTTGCCAGCCGCACGAATTCTTCCAGTTGCATCGCGTCGCGTTGTTTGCCTTCCTGCCGGAAACCATCCCACGTTGCCATTCCGTAGTACTGAATGCGCCCCTTGGACGAGGCTCCCTCCAGAAATTCGAAGGCATTGCGCACTCTCTGCAGGAATTCCGCCTTTGGCACTTCGCCCAACTGCGCTTCCGGATTGTGCAGGTAATACACGTCGATGGTTTCAACCGCCAGATTCTTCAAGCTGCGAATAATCTGGTTTTCCAGAAACTTGGGCGCCATGCAATGACTGCCGCCCGCGATCTCCTTCGCCGTGAATATTCCCCGGTGGATATATTCTTCGAAAAAGTATTTGTTGGGGTCCGCCGGCATTGCGCCATCCGGCGTCAGGTAACCGCCTTTCGTGCACACCACCAGTTCGTCACGAGTGAATCCCTTGTTGGCCAAGACCCGTAGCGCGGTGCCAATATTCCGCTCGCTTCGCTGAAAGCGATAATTGATCGCCGTGTCCATCACGTTGATTCCGGCTTCTACTGCGGCCACCATCGCGGCCGTATAGCTTGCGTCCACGCTTTCCGTCGGCTGGCCCAGGTACGTTCCTAGGCCCAACGAGGACAGCACCAGATCTTGCGCCTCGCGAAAATGTCCGTTAGCGGCATGCCCCTGGAATTTCCCGGTGTAGCGCTTCGTTCCTTCTAACGTTGCCCCTCGGCTCATTTCGTTTCCTCGCTTTTGGCCTTTCCATCTTCTGGCTTTACTTGTTCCGCTTCTTCTTTTTTGGGCGCCAGCAGTCTCGCACATGCCCGCAGAATCCGCCGGTAGGGCCAGTCCTTGTCTCGAAAGAAAATTTCTCCGTCGCGCGGATTGCTGTAAAACCAGCGCGCCACCAGGCTGAGATGCTCGCCGAGTTCCGTCGCGCTTTGCCGTGGGCTCGTCACCGGAGTTGCTGGCTTGCTGATCACGCCTTCAATGTACTCGCGAACCGCCTCTTCCGCCGAACGCGGCAAGCTCGTGTCTCCAAACCGCAGGAAAAATGGCTCGGCCAGCCTGCCGCCCTTTACGGCAAACATTCCGATGGTATGTTCCGCCGTGGTTCGCTGCAAAATTACTGCATCCAATTCCTGAATGCGACGGGCAATTTCCGGACGCCCCCGCAACACATCATCCAGCTTCTCGATCTTTTTGTGAATCGCCGCGGCGCGTTCGAAGTCCAGACCTTCGCTGGCTTTTTCGCGTTCCTGTTCGAATCCGCCTTCCAGCGACCCGCCGCTGGTTTCCAGAAACGCCACCAGTCGCCCGACTTCGATGTCGTATTCTTCTTTCGTGCAGCCCGCAAAACAGGGCGCCAGGCACATCTTCATTTCCGAGTAAATGCACCCTGGAAATGTGGGATCGCGGCGAATTTTGATCTGGCAACGCCGCACCTTGAAAAAATCCAGCACCTTTTCCGCAAAGCTTTCCGCGAATTTTCTCGAAGGAAAGGGCCCATAATACGTGCCTCCCGACGGCACACCGAATTCATCCACGCTGATATGCCGCGTGACGTAGCATCTTGGGTAGGCGTTGCGCAGGTTCAGTTTCAGCACCGCGGACGGCCGCAACCGCATCAGGCTCTGGTAGCGTTTGGGGAAAATGCGTTTGGCATTCGCATAGTAGGTCAACGTTTGTTCGAACGCCGATCCCGTCTCCCGATAGCGAATTGCCTTCGCAAATTCACGCAGGTTCAATCTTTTGCTGGTGGCGTCGGGCGGCCCTAATAGGCGTCGCAGCCTTCGTTGCAGGTCGGCCGTGCGGATCAGATAAGGCTCCGCCGCGTCGTCTCGCGGCTCAACCAGGCACACCGCAGCGCGCGCTGGCAACAGCGAGAAAAATTCCGCATCTTGTTGGGATTGAAACTCGAGGCCTGCGTCCAGTTCCAGCACTACATCAGGATACTACGCCACGTAGTCCACTTACGCGAGACACTCGGCTAGGCCTTCTGCAACGCGGTAGCGCCGCGCATTTGCAACGATCGCAATTCGCTGCGCATTTCTTGCCGGTACAGCGCTTTCCGCAGAAACACTGTGGGCCACAACGCGCGCCAGGTCATCAATATCGCGCCCTTCCACGTCAGCCGGTAGCTTTCGCCGGCTTCCGCCAGGTACATGTAGCCGATTTGGGTGTGCCGCGCGCCGTAATTTTGCACGACTCGCACCATTCGCTCGATCTCTTGACCCTTGGGCTCGCCAAGCGCCGAAAATCCCGCGGCGTATTTCGCCAGCAATTGTTGGTGCACTTCGTACAACGCTTGCGGCTGAAGAATTTTGTGGAAGCGGAACACGCGAATCTCCGGATTGTCCGGAGTCAACGGAAGTATCCCGTTGGTATTCGTCTCCAACGTCATTCCATTCGAAAGCTTGGTAGAAAATTCGAAATAGCTAGCCATCTTGCCGGGCGACATCATCAACGTCACGTTCGCGAAATCATTGGTGTTGCGATTCAGGAAATACGCTACATACGTCTTCGCGTCGTTGGTTAGTTCTCCGCAGTCGTAGCAGCCCAGCCACTCAAACCCAAGCGCCTGCATTTCCGGGATGCGTGGCGCCATCAGCTTCATCGCTGCAGGAGTCAATTCGTCCAGGGGTATCAAAACCGGTTTGCAGCGGGCCGTTGCACGAAAGGTGCTGCGCA
This sequence comes from Candidatus Acidiferrum sp., assembly GCA_036496065.1. Classification (GTDB taxonomy): domain Bacteria; phylum Acidobacteriota; class Terriglobia; order Acidiferrales; family UBA7541; genus Acidiferrum. The sequence goes on along the minus strand of DASXLU010000191.1, from coordinate 583 downwards.
CCACAACGGGACCGACCACGTGGAAAAAGCCCACGGCCATGGCCATATCTCGCCAGATATTTTCAAACATATGGTTGTACTTGCATCACGCGAGCGCCGCGAGATGCCTCCGTCTAACCCGGAATAATTGCTTCTTTATTAGTATTGGCGAGAGCTGGAGCGAAGGAGAGAATTTATGAGTAGCTAGTTGCCAATTCGTAAATAGGATACCGTAGTGAGCCGTTTACTACAACAGTAAGTGACTATCTACGATCTTAGTACCCAGGACGCGATGACCAACCGCTGTATCTCGCTGGTCCCTTCATATATCTCGGTAATCCTCGCATCGCGATACGCCCGTTCCACCGGATATTCCTTGCTGTAGCCGTATCCACCGTGGATCTGAATGGCTTTATGCGTCACACGCGTGGCCATTTCGCTGGCAAACAGCTTGGCTACCGATGCCTCCAGGCTGAATCGCGAGCCGCTGTCCTGCTTCCAAGCGGCCTTGCGCACCAGCAGCCGCGCTGCATCAATTTCTGTGGACATGTCGGCCAACATGAACTGGATCGCCTGAAATTGTGAGATGGGATGCCCAAACGCC
>DASXLU010000190.1:0-5893 GCA_036496065.1 Candidatus Acidiferrum sp. | reverse complement strand
TTCATCCGGTCGTACGTGGTCTTCAGATCCTCCGGCTCCACGCGCGTTTCGCCGACCACGGTCATGAAGTTCGAATCGCCAAACCAACGCGGCAGCATATGCAGGTGCAGATGACCCGTAACGCCCGCGCCCGCCGCTCTTCCCAGATTCATTCCCAGGTTGATTCCGTCGGGTTTGTACGTGGTGCGAAATGCAGCTTCGGTGCGGCGTGACAGCGCCATCATCTCGTCCAGCGCTTGCGGTTTGCACAAGCCCAATTCCGCCACGTGGTCATACGGAACGATCATCACGTGCCCCGAGGTGTACGGAAAGCGGTTCAGAATCACGAATACGTTTTTTCCCCGATACACGATCAGCGTCTCTTCGTCATCGGTCCGTTTTGCCGCATCGCAGAAAATGCAGTCCGGCTGCTTCTTATCGGACGTCGTCTGCTCCATGTACTGAAATCGCCACGGCGTCCATAAGTAATCCATCGTGTCAGGTCCTCGATCTGTAGTTGTCGCTGGTACAAAAGCGCATCGAACTTGATAATTTTCTCCCCAAAAAAAACGCCCCGATCCTGTCGGGGCGCCATCCGTCCGTCTCTCACTCGGTCGCCAAGACTCAACTTCATGCCTGGGGCGCTTCGCTCGGTGCCTCCGGCGTGGCGCTCGCGGCCGTATTCACGAAATCCTTCAGCTCTTTACTTGGCTTGAAAAACGGAATCTTTTTCGCCGGCACTTCTACCTTCTCACCGGTCTTCGGATTTCTCCCTACGCGGCCGCGACGTTGCCGCGTGCGGAAGCTGCCAAACCCGCGAATTTCGATTTTGTCGCCCTTTTGCAGGGCATCAATGATGCTTTCGAAAATCGTCTCGACAATGCTTTCCGACTCTTTGCGAGGCAACTCCGTTACCCGCAGCACTTCTTCGATCAGGTCGGCCTTGGTCAGCGTCGGTTGTTTTGTCATCGTTCCAGCCTCTCCACTCGTTTGTTCGTATTCTCACAACCGCATGGAGCAAGGCGACTTACAGGACATCGCCTGTCCGCTGCCCATCTTCCTATCACTAAACAGACCCGCAGGTAAATGAATTTTCCTGCTGAGTCCCATGGTCGTAGAAATACTTCTTAGGCCTTTACCGCGACGCCAGCTTCTGCTTCAAGGCGTCGCCGATCGTTGCCGTTGCCGAGGACTTCCCGGAAGACTTGTACTGGTCGATCTCTTTGCGCTCTAGCTGCTTCACGGCCGCGCGATAGCTCAGACCGATGCGCCGGGTCTCCGGGCTGATTTTGATAATTTTGAAGTCGTATTCCTTGCCTGGCTCCAATGGTCCCGCGCTCTTCAGCGGTCCGGTGGTCGGCCGGAAGCTCGACGGCCCTTCATCGCGCCGGCGCCGCTCTTCGATTTCGGTGTTGTGGCAGAGTCCTTCGATGTTGTCGCCCAACTCCACGAAAGCGCCAAACGTGGCGATGCGCGAAACCTTGCCCCTCACCACTTCGCCCACGCGATGTTGCTTGAACCAGTCGCCCCAGATGTCGTTCACTTGCTTCATGCCCAACGACACCCGGCGATTTTCCGGATCGATCCGCAACACCTTCGCGGTAATAGGCTCGCCCTTCTTGAATACTTCATGCGGATTCTTCACACGGCCGGTCCAGCTCACATCGCCAACGTGCACCAGTCCGTCGAATCCCTCTTCAATTTCCACGAACGCGCCAAACTCCGCGATGTTGCGAACCTTGCCGGTCACCACCGTGCCCACCGGATACTTTTCTGCCACCAGCATCCATGGATCCGCCTGCGCCTGCTTCATGCCCAACGATACGCGCCGGTCGCTTGGCTTGATGTCCAGCACCACGACGTCTACTTCTTCGCCAGCCTTGGTCACCTTCGACGGGTGCGTCGGCTTCTTGGACCAGCTCATTTCCGTCACGTGGACCAGTCCTTCAATCCCTTGCTCCAGTTCCACGAACGCGCCGTAGTCCACCACGCCCACGACCTTGCCCTTGTACTTGCCGCCCGCCGGGTAGCGTTCGGCTGCATCGACCCAAGGGTCCTTTTGCAATTGCTTCAGTCCGAGCGAGACGCGCTGCTTATCCTTATCAAACTTCAGAATGATTACGTCGAGCTCCTGATCCGGCTTCACTACATCGCTCGGATGCCGCACACGTCCCCAGCTCAGGTCCGTCAGGTGCAACAGCCCGTCCAGCCCGCCCAGGTCCACGAAGGCGCCGTAGTCCGTCACGTTCTTCACTGTGCCGTGCACGACTTGCCCTTCGGTCAGCTTCTCCATCAGCTCTGCGCGCTTCGCGTGCAACTGTTCTTCCAGCAGCGCGCGCCGGCTCACCACCACGTTCCCGCGGCGACGGTTCAGCTTGGTGATGCGGACATCCAAGCTCTGCCCCAGCAAGCCATCCAGGTTCTGCGTCGGCCGCAAATCGTATTGCGATCCGGGCAAGAACGCGCGCACACCGATGTCCACCACCAGACCGCCCTTGATGCGATCGATCACCTTTGCCGAGATCGTTTCCTTGGCTTTGTATTGAGCCTCGATCTTTTCCCACGTGCGGCGCCGGACCACCTTCTGATACGACAGGATGACGAAGCCGTCTTTCGTCTCTCCGGTGCGCTGCACCTCGATCGTCGCATTCGGCTCGGGCCGGGGAATCTCCGTCTCGGTGAACTCGGCCGCCGGAATCAGTCCTTCCGTCTTCCCGCCAACGTCCACGACCACACCGTGCTCGGTGTAGGCCACGACCTTCACTTCAATAATTTCGTTCTGCTGCGCAGCTTCCTGCGGCTCGCTGTACTGGTCGATGAGCTTACTCATCTCTTCCGCGCCGGCCGCTTCTTCCGCCGCCGTGGCCGCTTCCGCATCCGCCGCTGCCGTTTGCGCGTGCTGCTCGGCCTTGGCGTGCGCCTCTTCGGGCTTCGCGTGTTCCGCCGCTACCGGCGAGGGAACCACACCATCTCCACCCCGCGTCTCCGCGGGGGCAGTTTCAGTTGGCTTGGGGGTATTTTCGGGTTCTTGCGCCTGCTCGGTAACTGAAGAAGATACGGGGTTGTTATCGTGGTCAGAAAACATAATGTGTAGCCTCCGGGATGTTTATCCCTGTTCTGGTTGAGTCAATCCTTGCTGAATCCCTACCGGGGTAATGCAAGGAGGGTTACTACGTGGCAGTGCACTGCGTTGGCTGCGTCGGAGTAACTCGGTCTCTTACTTGGATGCTGCTTATGCAGCGTGGGGACGCTGCACCCTTCAAAGAATACTCGCCACCTAAAACCCTGTCAATCAAACGAGATTAACGCTATCGCGCATTCCTGTGACGCTCCAACTGGAGAGGAGTCTCACTCCGTTCGAAATGACGGAAAAGTCGAAGAGCGGCCCGCCTCCCTTCCTCCGTCAGGGCAAGCGAGAAGGGCGGGCCCTACAAAGGCAAGAGGGACTTCTCGCTGCGCGGACTCCGTTCGAAGTGACGGGCCCTCAGGGCATGGCTTTCTCGCCTCTGTCACTTCGAACGAAGTGAGAAGTCCCTCTTCGATCCCAGTGTCATCGCGATTGCGCGGCATCCGTTAACGCCGGCACATACAAGCTCGCAAAATACTTCGCCGTCCCACACTCGCGCGCCAAATCCTTCAATTTCACCACTCGCGTCTGTGTCTTGTACTCTGGCAAGCCATCGGTCCAGATTAATGTCACCGGCTGCTCCGCCGGATACGCCTTCAGCAGCCATTCCATCGTCAATTCCACGCGAGGCTCATCCGTCGGCAATCGCATCACTTCGATCTGCGATACCAGCAGCGGCAGCATCGTTGTGAACCGGCCCGTCTCCAGATGCGTGCGAGGCAACACAAACTGCAGTCCATCGCGAAAATCCAGGTTCAATTGTTCGAACGCTTTTTCCAGGAAGCTCAATCCGTGGACCACTCGAATCTCCACGCCTGCCTTCGCTCCGCGCTCTCGCAGTAAACGCGTCGTGTCCTCCAGAAACACTGGACTCCCCGGCAGAGCGTACGTCACCTTGCCGTGCAGCTCCGCCTCTTTCAGCAGCGCGCTCACCATGAACTCGTAAATCTCGCCGGGCTCGCTCCATTGCGACGTATATAAGCGGTCGAAGCACACCAAATGCTTCCCGCGTTCCCGCAGCCACTCGTATACAGGATGCCCGCTTGTTCGAAAGAAAATCTTATCGGCGGCCAGCAGTTCGCTTTCGGCCTCTTTTGTCAAACACTCGATTGGACCCGGCCCCAGCCCGACAATCGTAATCGCCGCCATCCCCAGCTAAACCCGCGCCCGCCCAGTTTGCCGCGCCTCGCGCCGGAAATCCGGGGCCTGCACATCCACCGCTCGGCACATTTCGTAGAGCCGCGAACGCATTCGCGCTCCGATGCGGTCCGCGAGCGTATCTTCCTTCACCACAACCCGCCGTCCGCCCGGCAGCCGCGCTCCCGGTTCTTCCGCCGCAGGTCCGGTTTCATCCAGATAGTTCGTCGTCAGAATCGTCATGCGCCGCTCGTTGTACCGCGCGTTCAGCACCAATCCGATAATGTCCAACACCCACGCGGACGGCTTGCTCGCGCCCAAATCATCCAGCACCAGCAATTCCGCGGTCCGCACCGGCTCCAACACTTTCATTTCCGTCGACTCGCTCGCCGGGTTATAGCTTCCCTGAATCTCTTTCAGCAGTTCGCGGTAATCGCAAAACAATCCATCGTGCCCGCGCCGGATCAATTCCTTCAGCGCCGCCACCGCCAGGTGCGTTTTTCCCACGCCCGAGGGACCAATCAACAGCAATCCTTTCTCGGTTGCCGGATATTCCCGCACGAATCCCTGTGCCTCCATCTTGGCGTGTTTCAACGACTGCTCGTGCTGCGGCAGCCAGGTCTTCCCGTCGGTCAGGTCCGTCGAGTAGCTTTCGAAATCGCAATGCTCGTAGCGCTTCGGGATTCGCGCACGTTCCATCACCTTCTCTGCGCGCTCTTCCATGCCGCATTCACATGCAACGGCCATCTGCCCCGGCGTTCCGTCTTTCCGCGCCACCATTCGCCAGCCGGTGCCGCGACAGAGTCTGCAGTCGTCTTTCGCCATAGTTAGCGGTGGATTCATCAAACCGTTTTGAACAGCACGTCAACGACCCTTCAGGGGCTGAAGCCCAGAGAATATCCGGGCTCGTAATGTCGCGGTTAAAACCGCCACCTACAAGTCTTTCTCCCTATATCCTCTTCGGTCATGATACGTCGGCGTGCGGTCCGCCACAATGGAGCCGTCTGCGGAATTCTGTGCACAAAAACAAAAAAGCGCCCCAAACTCAGAGCTCCCACCAAACCGAAACTTTGACCTTTCATCCACTTCGCCACTGTCGGCCAACGGCTGTCGGCTTCCGCTTACCGCACGATTCTCGGCACCGCGCGCACAATCGCATTCTTCGGCGCGTGCGTCTGCTCTTCCGCACGGGTCGCCATGCGCGACAATTCCTGCTGCACCACGTGCGCGAACTCCCCCATCTGCCGCTCCATCTCAATCATCTTCTCGCGCATGTTCAAAATAATTTCGATCCCCGCCAGGTTCACGCCCATGTCGCGCGCGAGCGTCAAAATCACATCCAGCCGCTCCAGGTCCGAATCCGTATACAGCCGCGTGTTTCCCTGCGACCGCGACGGCTTCAGCAAACCCACGCGTTCATACAAGCGCAGCGTCTGCGGATGCAGCTTATATATTTCCGCCACCGCGCTGATCATGTATCCGGCTTTCGCCCGTTTTTTCGCCTTCACTGGCATCGTCGCAACCCTTTGCAGTGTTTCCGTCGTGTCCGGCAGGGAATTAAACGCCCGCCTTGGCAAACAAATCCTTCCGGGGATCCTCCGGCACAATCTCTTCCATTTCCTTCAGGAGTTTCCGCACGCGCTCGTCGGT
>DASXLU010000189.1:0-6227 GCA_036496065.1 Candidatus Acidiferrum sp. | reverse complement strand
CTTCCTGCTAGCTCTAGGCCAAGAAAATGAATTCGCCGATTTATATGACCAGAACATGGACGAGACCAGCCGTGTACGCGCGCGCCTTCAACTGAAAACGTTGATCTATCCCGAGGGCATGGGCGAACGCTTCCAGATTCTTGTGCAGCATAAAGGTGCGCCGCACGCGAAATTAACCGGACTTCGCGGCTTATGAAGAGCAACACCTGTCGTGGTGATTGCCTGCTTAGCCCGCGCTTTCCTCATGTAGAATAGCCGCTCAAGGAAGAGTGAAATAGACGTGAATCGAAGCCCGATTTGTTCGAAATTGCCGCGGATGGCCTGCTGATGGCGAATCCTGGATCCGTATTGTCTGGCTCTCCAACCCTAGCCCCTAAGCAATGGAACCCCGACGAAGTGCTGAGTGGACTGCTGGCTGGCAACCTCCGCTTCTCCAAGGGGCAAACCGAAAATCCGCGCCGCAGTCCCGCAGATTTTCGTCCGCTCGCGCAAGGTCAGTATCCGGGAGCGATTCTAGTGAGTTGTGCGGATTCGCGCGTGGCGCCCGAGATTCTTTTTGACGTGGGCGTGGGAGACATTTTTGTCGTGCGGGTTGCGGGCAATGTCATCGACCCCAACAGTGCCATGGTGATGGGAAGCATCGAATACGCTGTCTCGCAGCTAAACGTTCCTCTGGTGCTAGTGCTTGGACATACGACATGCGGCGCCGTGAGCGCGGCCAAGCAGCACATCGATGCGAAGAATTCTCTGGTCGGCTCGATTCAGAGTCTCGTCGACCTGATCAAGCCCGCCGTAATGCAGACACGCGAATTGCCTGGTGAGGCTCTCACGAACGCGGTCATACGTAACGTACAACTTGGTGTTGCCCGGGCAGAATCTTCAGAGCCGGTCCTTGGCCCGCGCTTCCGGGAAGGCAAACTGAAGATTGTGGGAGCTATCTACGATCTGAGTACGGGGTTGGTCACGCTTGTGCCCAAGGAGCCTTTAGTCAATCCATAGCCGTTCCGTCTTATGGCCGCGTTCACTTGTGACTGCGCGACCACTTCCTCAACGGCTCGCTCATCGACGAACAAGTCAGTACTTCGCAATGTCGCGTAGACACTAGCTCTGTGGCCCGAGCAAAGGTGACGGCCGCTTCAGTGTGGGCTTTTCTCCCGACGAAGGCGCAGCGATATCTGCCTGCTTGCCTTTTTGCGGCGTTGCGTCCCCGCCCGCTGCCGGACTCACCGCCACGATGGCGCCTTCGGTATATGGCTTCTTCACGAGTGCGGCCACATAGTCTTGCGCGCCGCTGGTGTTGTCGTTCGTCTGCCGAGCTTTGCTGTATTCGTTCAGTGCTCGTTCACGCTGGCCCAACAGGTCGAATATTTTGCCCAAATAAATGTGCGCCCAGACCTCAGTCCATTTCTCCGAAGGTTCCGGCACAGTTTGCAGCGCTTCACGAAACGCATTCGCCGACGCCTGATAATTCTTTTGGTTGAAGAACGCCTCACCCATGCGGAAATTTGCCAGCGAGCGGTTAGGTTGGATGGCCAGCGCCTTCTGGTATTGCTGCACCGCATCAAAATATTTGCCGAGCTCGGCTAACTCTTCGCCGCGCGCAATCGCCGCTCTGGCGCGCAGATTCGGCGTGCTCTTCAGAATCATGTTGTTCGGATCGATCTTGATGCCGCCGGGTTTGGGCCTCCCGAAAGTTTCTTCCATGAACTCGGATTCCAGGCCGGTCACATAGATCATCTTCGTTTCTGGATTGCCCTCGGTATCGATGCGCAATTGCATGGGCATGGCGAAAGTGTCCAGCGGCTGCTTGATCTTGCCGACAACTCGAAAGCCTTTTCTGGTGCGATAGGTCACGTATTCCACGGTGAATTCCGGTATCCCCGTGGAGTTCAGCCACTGCGTGAAATATCCCTGCAGGTTCGGAGCTTCCTCTCCCGGTTTTACGCCGGTGCTTGCGGCACCGATGGCCATGGCTTCGAAATCTTCAATCCGCGCCGTCTTGCCTTTGTACTTCGCATAGAACCCATGCAGCAGCGATTTGAACGCCAAGTCGCTCATCTGCACGCGCAGCATGTGAAACAGCATCGCGCCCTTGTTCATCACCACCGACCGGTATTCGCTCGAATACGGAATGAGGTGGGCAGACTGGGCCACAGGCGCCGAATTGTCATACATGAGTGCGCCGACCGCAAATTCGTCCACCGCTCTCAGCCCGGCCTCTTTGCCAAAGTTTTGCTCGGCATACAGCTCTTCCGAATATCGCGCCAGCCCGTCGCTGATCCAAACATCTGCCGTAGTCGCGGGCAGAACTTCATTGCCCCACCATTGTGCGGCTACCAATCGGCTCATGGTCCGATCGCTCGACTTTGGATCCCAAATGCGATGGCTTAGCATCACCACGCCCGGCGCCGCGAAATCGCGCACGGTTCCATCTGGCAACTGCACCACGGTCAAGTCCGGATCGTCCAGCGCGCCAAACATGTCCGAGAAAATAATCTCCTGGTGCGCCACAATGTTCGCAAATTCCTGCGCTTTCCCCGAATCCGTGCGCGGCGCATACACAGCCACGCTGATGCCTTCAGCCTGTTTGGGATTGAGCTGCAACGGTCCCGCGACAAACGATCCGTTAGGCTCGGCTTTATCGCAATGAAACGTGTACATCAGCCGATTGCCTTCGGCTGCGGCGCGAGCAGAAAGTGGTTGCGGAGCCTCGGCTTTACCTGTACCAGCGACGGCCATGCTGTCGGGCACGTTTAATTTGAATGTGCCGGTGTAACGGTTGGCTGGAAAATTGGTCAGCGGAAACCAGCGCGATGGCAGCAGCAGGTACACCCAATCTTTGTTAATCGAGGCCAGCCGCACGTTTGGCACTGGGCTATTTTCTTCATTCGCCAGCAGGCCGCCGTATGTAAAAGTCAGCGTGACCGTCTTGCCTTGCGCCACTGGTTGCGCCAAGGTCACCGTCACATACAGCGGATTGTCGTTGTCCCGCTGAAAACTCAATGCGCGGCCCTCTGCAGTCTTGACCTCGCGCACATCCAGATTCTGGTGCAACTCCACGCGCACGTTCGTGGACACTTCTTCCGCTCGGAACTCTACCTTCGCAATCGCGTTGATCGATTGCCCCGAAGTATCCAGGTATGCTGACACATCGTATTTGTCGGCCAGGAAACTCGGCGGGCGTTGCGTCTGACCTCGTGACGGCGAGCAGCAAATTACCAGCGTAAACAGAAACGGGGCCACATATCGCACCGAGGTTTTGTAACGTCGCGTCATCGAATCCCTTTCCGTCAGCGCACCCTGAGGGGATACATATAGGATAACAATGGCTCAGGAAGCGTTGCCAGCGCTCCCCCTCAGTAAATCCGCGATTTCGTCGGCGGCGCGCTCTACTGCCCCCGGCGGCCCCAGCTTTTCCCGTACCTCTCCTAGGCCCTTTCGAACGACCTCGCGCTCATTCGGATCGTTCAGCAGAAGCAACGTTCGATCTGCCACCTTTTCTGGCGTGAAGTCGTCCTGAACCAGCTCAGGGACAACTTGGCGTCCCGCGATCAGGTTCACCATGGCGAAAAATTGCGTTCGAACCAAGGGCTTCGCGAGAGCGGCCGTCATCGGGGAAACCCGGTAGACCACGACCATGGGCACATCGAGCAGCGCCGCTTCCACCGTGGCGGTCCCGCTCGAAATTACGGCGGCATCTGCCGCTGCCAAGGCGTTGTAGGTCTCGCCTTCCACCACGTGCAGTGCCAGCCGATGCGACCATCCCTCCCGCAATCGGGCCACGCTCTGTTCCTGCGCCGCGGCGACCACAAACTGGACGTGCTTTTTGGCATCAATCCGCACTGCTGCTTCTTGCAGAACCGGCAGGTGATGAGTCAATTCGCCTTCCCGGCTTCCCGGTAGCAGAGCCACGATAGAACGGTTGGCGTCCAAGCCGTGCTCTGCGCAAAAGACTTGGCGAGATTTTGTCGCTTTTACAGCGCCTACTAGAGGATGCCCAATAAATTTTGTGGATACGCCCGCGCTCCGAAAAAATTCTTCTTCGAACGGGAAAATGCACAGCGCCTTCACGAATCTCCGCCTCACCAGGTTGGCTCGCCACGGTCGCCACGCCCAGAATTGCGGGCAAATGTAATAAACGTTTCGAATCCCCCGCGGTTTCAGCTTCCTCGCCATCCGTAGATGAAATCCCGGAAAATCCGTCAGAATTGCCAGGGCCGGCCGCCGTCTTTCGGCTTCTTCCACCAGGCGGCTCATCGCCTCGCGCAGGGAAGGCAGGTGCTTGATGATTTCCGTAATGCCCACCACGGCCACTTCCGAGTAGTCCGTGATGATTTCCACCCCCGCCTCACGCATCAGCGGTCCGCCCATCCCGAAAATTTGCACGTCCAGACGCTCTTGAAGCGCTCGCGCCAGACTCGCCGCATACATATCGCCGGAAGCTTCTCCGGCTGATAAAAGAATTGGGATTGGTGGCATCAGTGATCGGAATCTAGTCGCTGGCAGGCAGCGGAGCCGGTAACGGGGAAGCGCCCTCCCGACGGTCCTTGCCAAGACTCTCGCCGAGTTCCTGTTCCTTATACTGTAACTGATACAGCCGGTAATATATTCCCCGTTGGGCCAACAATTCCTGATGAGCGCCTTCCTCGCGCAGCCGGCCCTTGTGGAACACCAGGATGCGGTCGGCATACTGCACAGTGCTCAAGCGGTGCGCGATCACCAGCGCTGTTCGCCCGGAGAGCAATCGTTCTACAGCGTCGCGGATCAGCAACTCGGTCTTCGTATCGACGCTGGAAGTCGCTTCATCCAAGATCAAAAATCGGGGATTGTGCGCAAGCGCCCGCGCAAAGCTGATCAACTGACGCTGTCCAACCGAGAGCGTGGATCCTCGTTCGTTCACTTCGGCTTCTACTCCCTGCGGTAACGTCCGAACATAATCACCAAGTCCAATGTCATCCAGCGCCTTCTCCACTTCTTGGCGTGTGATTCCCCGCGTGCCTAGCCGTACGTTGGACTCAATGGTTCCCGTAAACAGAAAAGGGTCCTGCAACACAATGCCGAATTGCTTTCGCAGATCCTGCAGGTCCAGCAGGCGAATGTCCGTGCCATCCAGCAAGATTTGGCCCCGTTGAATATCGTAAAAACGCAGGAGCAGCGAAATTAGCGTAGTTTTGCCGGCTCCGGTGTGACCAACGATCGCGAACGTTTCTCCCGGCTTGATGCGAAACGACACATCGCGAAGCACCCAATCTTCATCATGGGGTTGCTCGACGTTGCGGTAACTGAACCACACATTTCGAAACTCGATTTCCCCTCGCGGCGATTCCAATTTCACCGCATTCGGATTCGTCTCGATCGATATCGGCTCGTCCAGCAACTTGAAAATTCGCTCGGAAGCGGCCATTGCAGACTGCAGAATGTTGAATTTCTCGCTTAAGTCCTGGATTGGCCGGAAAAAGCGTTGCGCGAACATCGTAAACGCAATTAACACGCCCAGGGTTAGCTGCGCGCCCAGGATGCGATTTCCGCCCGCCCAATAAATCAGCGCGATCGTCGCAAAGCTCAGGAATTCCACCGCTGGATAGAACAACGCGTAGGCCAGAATCGCGTCGCGCCACGCCAGCATGTTGTCCTTATTTCGCCGCGCAAACTCTTCGCGCGCTTTCTGTTCGCGGTTAAAAAGCTGCACAACCGACATGCCCGAAATGTATTCCTGCAGAAAGGCGTTGATGCGCGCAATGGCCGTGCGAATGCGACGATTGGCGTCTCGCACAAATTTGCGAAACACCATGGTCACTACAAAAATAAATGGCAGCACCGCAAGGGCATCCAGCGCAAGCCGCTTATCGATGCTGAACAGCAGGCCGGCCATCACCACTAGCAGGAAAAAGTCGTTGATCATCGTGACCACGCCGGCGGCAAACAGATCGTTCAGCGCGTCCACGTCCGTTGTCACGCGAGTCATCAGCCGGCCAACAGGATTGCGGTCGAAATAGCTCATCGGCAAACGCTGCAGGTGCCCGAAAATTTCCGTGCGCATGTCGTACATTGTTTGCTGCCCGACGCGCTGCATGATCCGGATCTGTATATATTGCGCGAGGAAGTCGAAGATCAGCACGCCCAGGTAAACGATGCTGACGAAAATCACGCCGCGCCACGCCGCCGACAGCGGAATCAGCCGGTTCATCCCGGGCACAAGATACTTGTCGATGGTTCGCTGAAACAGT
>DASXLU010000188.1:0-3516 GCA_036496065.1 Candidatus Acidiferrum sp. | reverse complement strand
CGAATCACGTATTGCGTTTTGTGCAAGGCGGGACGTACACCGTGTTCGCAGGAATCACGATCGGCGCAACTGGAGGAATCGTGGGCGAGCCTGCCGGATCGGCGCCGAATAATACATCCGCCCCTGTGATTCTGAAGCAGGCGAGCGGCGCGAATCTGGGCGTGTTGGTGACGATGGGCCAGCAGTCGTTTCTGCGCGACGTGACCATCGACGGGAACAAGGCTGGCAACACGAATACCGTCTGCGTGCAGGTAACGGGGATACGAACGGATTTTCAAGGCGTGAATGTGGCCAACTGTCCGTCGCACGGTATTCAGTTAGGAACTTCCGGCACGAACGTAGCGGCGGCCGCGAAGCTGCATAAGGTGATGGTGAATTTTAGTGGAGGATCGGGATTGTACATTCTGAATTCTGCGGACCACATGATTAATGAGAGCGAGTTTGAGAATTCCGGGCGATACGGAATTGAGAGCAGCAACAGCGCAACAGTGCGAATGGTCAATTCGGATATCGGCGGAAACGCAATGGGCGGAATCAATGCGACGTGTTCAAGGAAGGGACCAATCAACGCGGTCGGCTGGATGATCACGAATAATCAATTCGGCAGCAACCGCGGAAATGACTTGAGCGCTACGGGAGCGGGACCGCCGTATTGCTTGTATGGCTGGACGATTGTGGGGAACAGTTTTCTGGGACCTCCACCTGCAACGCAGGATGACACGATCGACGCGATACACCTGGATAGCGGCGGGCGTCACACGATAAGCGGAAATTTTATCTATAACCAGGGCCAGCGGTATCGCTACATGGTGGGAATTTTCAGCACGAACGCGGCGGAATTAGCGGATGTGATTGGGCTGAATGTTATGGACGGGAACGGAATCGGACACGCAGTGATTCACCCCGCGCCCACAACGTGGTTCGGATTCAACCAGGAAATGGGTTTACAAGGTCGAACCAACCTGGTGAGGCTCAGTGAGGGCGCTGCGCCAAGCGGCGGCGGAGGGCTCGATACGTGTTATGGAGACTTTGCCGAACATGCGATGAAGTGCAGCTACAACAACGGAAGATTTTTCCCGGTGACGCAGACAATCGCGAGTGGGACGGTGCGATTGGGAGGATCAAGAATTGAAGCTGGGGGATGCGCGGCGTCAGCTTCGGTCGCGGTTGCGGGCATAGAGGCGACGGATCGAATCGTGTGGTCGTATGCGGGCGCGCCTTCGGTAGAAGTGGGGAGGCTGACGGTGAGTCCTTATGTAGATTCCGGCGCCGTGAATTTTCTGGTGTGCAATGGCACTGGGGGAGGATTGTCCGTGGGTGGGACGGCGATCAATTGGAGCGTGGTGCGGTGAGGGTGGCGCGTCGAGAGTTGAGAGTTGAAAGAGAAAAGCAAGGAGCAAGAATTTAACGCAGAGTCGCAGAGGGCGCGGGGATTTTGCTGCGGCGATTGGTGGTGTCAGCAAGCACGAGTGATGGCGGGCCGCCTCCCTTTTTGCGTCAGGGCAAGCCGGAAGGCGGCACCTACAACGCGCTGATCGTCACTATTTTTATTGGTGGATGAAGGTACAAGTTGAAAGTAGAGAGTCAAAAGTTGAGAGTTGAAGCGGAAAAGTGAAAAGAAAGAATTTGACGCAGAGGCGCGGAGGGCGCAGAGATGCACGGAGCAAGAAGGAGGGGCGCGTTGCGTTGTGGGAGAAAAGCAGATCCCTCGCGTTGCTCGGGATGACAAATCAAGAGTTTGGGCGGCACTTTTTTGGGTTGGCTGGCCGCCTCCCTTCCTTCGTCGGGGGCGAGCCCGTTCCTTCGTCAGGGCACGCGAGAAGGCGGCCCCTACAACGGGTGTCGAGCATTTGGGCGGCGTGCATGATGGCGCGACTGGTTACTCGCGGACTATGGCGGCTTTGGCTGAGGGGACTTCCAGGCGCATTAGTTTGTGATTGGAGTCGAGGAAGAGAGTGACTTCGAGGTCGGCTGTGGTGACTTTTAGGCCTTCGTAGGATTTGCCTTCGGCGCTGACGGCGCCAGCCCAATCGACGGAAATTGTGCCGGGAGTTAATTCCTGCGGGATGAGGACGGGGAAGGATTGCGTGCCGCGGCGGGTCCAGTCGTAGACGCGAGCGAGCACGGCGTATTGGTGGTAGAGATTGTTGTCGAGGACGACGATGTGGGGATTGCCGAAGGAATTTTCCTGATCGAAGGGATGCGCGCCCTGCATTTGCAAAGTGGTTTTGGCGACGCCGTTGACGAAGTTCACGTGGGCGCTGTTGGTCTTGTCGGCTTGCGAAACCCAGTCGTAGCTGACGGGAGAGCCGTCGGGTTGCAGGACGAGAGTTCCGGTGACGATTGTAGATTTGCCATCGGGAGTGACGAGGGAGCTTTTGCCTTTGGCGGTCCAGTTGGTGCCGGCGGGCTCGATGGAGAATTCTTCGTGGCCGACGGACTTGCCGTCGAGGAGGATGTTGAGCTTGCCCTTGTCGGAGGAGAAGACGGAGTTTTTGTCGGCAGCGTGGGTGGTGAAGGTGAGGGAGTGAATGGCCGAAGAGAAGAGAGATTCCTCACTCCGCGGACTTCGTTCGGAATGACGGGTAGGGAGATTGGAGACGGACGTGGAGTATTGTTGCTTCAGGGGCTGAAGCCCTTCTAGGTGAGACATGAGTGCGCGGGGACTGAAGTCCTCGCCTCCTAAGGTGCGGGACCGCAGATCGGGGGACAGGAGAGCGGCGAAGGCAACGGAGACGATGGCGGCGGCTAGGATGGGCACGGCGAGGAATTGCCAGGAGCGCCGGGTGAAAAAAGTGGACCGCATGGATATCCCCCTCAGGATCGCGGATTTTCGACAGCGAGATTAATTTCTGGATCAGTGATGCGCACGCCGGCGATGCCACGGCGCAAAATCTCGGAGACAACGACGGCGGAGTCGCCGCCACTTTCCACGCGAAAATCAGCCAATTGGTAAGAGACGACGCGCTGCGCGTGAAGCGCGCGAAAACTGGCTTCATCGCGGAAGAGTGGACGGCCAGTCATAGTCATGCAGCGGGAAAGAAGGATGTCGATGGGCGCGTCGAGCCAGATGACGGGGACGCCAGCGTTGCGGAGAAATTCGGGGGCGCCGGGTTGCGCATAGGTGCCGCCGCCAAGCGCGAGGACGGTGGGCTCCTTCAGTTCAACGGCGCGTCCAAGAGCGGCGCGAAGCTGATCGGCTTCGAGTTGGCGGAAGGCGGGCTCGCCGTGGCGTTCGAAAAATTGCGGGATGGTGATGCCGGAGGCGGCTTCGATGCGTTCGTCGAGGTCGACGAAATGCCAACCAAGCTGGCGAGCGAGGCGAGCACCGACAGTGCTCTTACCAGAACCCATAAATCCGGCGAGGCAAACGATCGGGATACGAGATTGCGCGCCGCGCGCGATGATAGGTTGATCCACGATTCGGGGAAGCGCGAACTAATTACGCTTCAGAATCCGAATTGTACCACTGTAGGAGGAGAGTTCGACTTTCGCGAGGCCTTGCCCGACCGTACC
>DASXLU010000187.1:0-3795 GCA_036496065.1 Candidatus Acidiferrum sp. | reverse complement strand
AATCGCGGGCTGCGAGCGGGCTTGGTTGGCACGCCGGAACGCGTTGCCGAACAAGTCGCTGCCTTTGAACAGGCGGGAGTGGATTTGCTGCTTCTGCAATTCAGTCCGCAGCTTGAAGAAATGGAGAAATTTGCCGCTTCTGTGATTCGGCGGCCGGCGAAAGATTCGTTGCACGCATCGGGCAAGCGGTAGTCGCCGCACCGCGCTAAATCAGCTATACACCACGTCACGAATACCGGCGCAAATCATGCAATTCCTGCGTCATGTACTCTCTTCGCCTTAGAGCGCATCGAAAGGTTATCCTTACTAAGACGAATCTACCTCTATGGCGACCACCGCAAGCACCGCGAGCCTTTCGACCGACGCGACGAAAAAGCCCAAGAAAAAAATAAATTGGAAGTCGCTGCCCCAGATCTGGGAATTGATCCAGCCACGTAAAGGAATTCTGATCCTGGGGCTTCTTCTCGTCGCTATCAACCGCGTGGCCGGCCTAATTCTTCCGGGCTCCAGCAAATATCTGTTCGACAACGTCATCGGCAAGCGGCAAGTACACCTACTCATCCCGATCATCCTGACGGTCATCGGCGCCACCATCGTGCAAGGCTTGACGTCGTTTACGCTCACGCAGGTTCTTTCCAAGTCCGCGCAGCGCATGATCACGGATTTGCGCAAACAGGTTCAGGCCCACATCGGCCGGCTTCCCGTGAGCTTCTACGACGCCAATAAGACAGGCGTGCTGGTATCGCGGATCATGAGCGACGTAGAAGGCATCCGCAATCTGATGGGCACCGGCCTGGTGGAGTTCGTGGGTGGGCTGATCACTGCAGGACTGGCGTTTCTGATCCTGCTACGCATGAGCACGCTGATGACGTTGATAGCCTTTGCCGTGCTTTTGGGCTTTGGCCTTGCACTGAACAAAGCTTTCGCGACGATTCGGCCTATCTTCCGCCAGCGCCCCAAAATCAATGCCGAGGTCACTGGCCGTCTGACCGAATCGCTGGGTGGCGTGCGCGTGGTGAAGGGTTATCACGCAGAGGAACGCGAAGAAAAAGTGTTTGCGGGCGGCGTCCAGCGGCTGCTGGACAACGTGCTCAAGACTCTGACGGCCACTTCCTTCATGAGCCTGTCTGGCGCGACGCTGATGGGCATTGTCAGCGCGATCATCATGTATCTGGGCACGCGGCAAATTCTGGCGGGCACCATGACACCGGGCCAACTGATCGCCTACTCGGCCTATCTTGTTTTGATGGTCGCGCCGGTGTTCCAGATCGTCTCCATCGGCACGCAAATCACCGAGGCTATCACCGGGCTTGAGCGCACGCGAGAAATTCTGACCGAGAACAAGGAAGATGAGGATCCGACACGACGCGTGGTGCTCGACCGCATCACTGGCTTGGTGGAGTTCGATGAAGTTCATTTCTCCTACGAGCCTGGGAAAGAAGTGCTGCACGGCATTTCCTTCGTGGCAAAACCGGGAACCATGACCGCTCTAGTTGGACCTTCCGGTTCCGGCAAATCTACAATTATTGGCTTGGTCTCGGCGTTCTACACACCCACTGCAGGTCGTGTACTCGTCGACGGAGCGGACCTTTCCACTGTCCGCCTCAGCTCCTACCGGACCCAGCTCGGCGTGGTGCTGCAGGATACGTTTTTGTTTGACGGCAGCATTCGGCAGAATGTCGCGTATGCCAAGCCGGACGCCAGCGACGAAGAAGTCCTCAAGGCGTGCCGGATTGCGCGCGTTGACGAGTTTGCGGAAATGTTCGAAAACAAGTACGACACCGTCGTCGGTGAACGCGGCGTGAAGCTCTCTGGGGGCCAGAAGCAGCGCGTATCCATCGCCCGTGCCATCCTTGCCGATCCCCGCATCTTGATTCTGGATGAAGCCACTTCCAGCCTCGATTCCGAATCGGAGGCGCTCATTCAGGAAGGCTTGCGGTATCTCATGCGCGGGAGAACCACGTTTGTGATTGCGCATCGCTTGTCGACCATTCGCAGGGCTGACCAGATTCTCGTGATTCAAGACGGCCGCATCCTGGAGCGCGGCACCCACGATTCGCTGTACGCTGCGCAGGGCAGGTATTACGAGTTGTACACCAAGCAGCACGCCGTCGAGACGAATCTATTCCTGGCGCCGGGCGAGGGCGACGACAAGACGGATGGCACTGAGCCAGCGTCAGGCAACGCTGTTAGCGGCGCGCTCCCGGATGAGATTCGTGCCCTGCGCGGAAATAGCTAAGTTCCAGCGATCCGCCGCCGTAGCCTGAACGCAAGAGTCGGCGCAAAATTCAAAAGCGCGCTCGGCTGGTCCGGGCGCGCTTCTTTTCCTGCAGACAACCTCGTGGATAAGAATTTCTTACAGGGATGGACGGCGCAAGACTGGCTTCTTGGCCTGGGCCGCTTGTGTGGGAAGCAGTGTAGCCATTTTGCGAATCATCGCCAGCACCAGGCGCTTATCGCCTTCGGAAAGCGTGGTGCTGTACTTCTTGATCTCGGCCAGGAAGCGGATTTCATCCTGCGAAAGTTCGCCCAGCATCTTCTGGGTTTCTTTGTCGCGGGGCGTTTCCGTGCCCGGGAAAAAGTCGGCCAGCGAAATCTCCATCGCTTCGGCGATCTTGGCCAGCGTCTCGAGAGACGGCACGGTATGGCCATTTTCCACGCGCGAAAGATAGCAACGCAGTAACCCTGTACGTCGTTCGATATCGCCCTGCGACAAGCCGCGCTGGCTGCGATAGGTCTTGATCACTTCCCCAATATTTACTTGCGGCTTCTCTTTCGGCACAGTTTCCCCCTAACGAAATAGTAGCTTAATCGCTAACAGTAGGAGTGGCAAGGGGGGAAGGCCCACGAATGCAGGGGGGTGGTTTCGTAAAGGTAACAGGCCCAGAATCGGCCGTTTCTACTGCGTTTTGCCCTCTAAACAGCCATTTTATGGCTCAACGGCCTCGTAAAGCGTTCGCGTGATGTCGGCCATCAGCGCCGAACTTTGCTTTATGTCTTCTATTCCGCGCACCAGGATCACCAGGACAAACGGACGCGGCGCATACACAATGGCGGCGTCGTGATGAATTTTGGTGATTTCTCCGGTCTTGTGCGCCACCCTCGTGCCTGGCGGCAGACCCGCAGGAATGCCTTCGTTGAATTTCTGGCGTTCCAGCATTTCGACCATCTGCTGCGATGCGCTGGCGTCGACCGCCTTGTTTTCCGCGATCGCGGTCATAAGAATCTGCAGTCCGCGCGCCGTCGTGGTGTTATTCAGCCCTTTGTCGTAGGCCTTCTGATCTTCTACCCCACGCAAAACGTGCATGCCGTCCGCGTGAAGCCTTTGGACGGAATTTCGAATATTTTCCACGCCAAGCTTTTCAATGATCAGGTTGGTGGCAAGATTGCTGCTCACCGTGATCATCAGGTCACAAAGTTGGGCTACCGTGCGTAACTGACCGTCAGCCTTGTACAACTCCGCCTCAGAATCAACTGCGGGGTCCAGCTTGAACGGCGAGCCGTCCACAATGGAGTGAAATTCGTTGTGAATCGTAATGGTGTCGTCGAGATGCAACTTCCCTTCTTGCACTTGATGAAAAAGCTCGATCATCACCGGCACCTTCATGGTGCTGGCGGCGTGAAACGGCTCGTCTGCGTGAAAGAAATATTCTGATTTTCCATCCAGCATTCGGAAAGCGATGCCCACATCCGCGTGAGACTCGGCGATGCGTTTCTCAATTTGCGCTTGGGCACCGGCCAACTTGGCGTCTTGCGAATAGCTCGAAATTGCCAGGAAGAACAGCGAGGAGACGA
>DASXLU010000186.1:0-9286 GCA_036496065.1 Candidatus Acidiferrum sp. | reverse complement strand
TTGTGCATCACACTTCTTCTCGTGGGTTGCGGCAGCACCGCACAAAAAGAAGCGACGGAGGCCGCGGTCTCTGCCGCCCAGTCCGCCATCGCAGGTGTGCAAAGTGATGCTGGCAAATTCGTTCCCGATCAACTGAACGCCGCTCAGGTCGAGATCCAGCAAGCGCAAGCGGCTCTGGCCAAAAACGACTACGGTGCGGCACTCGATTACGCGCGAAGCGCCATTGATAAAGCCAAAAATCTAAGCGCCGCCTCGAACCAAAAACGCAATGAACTCCTGAAGAATTGGAACAGCGTCAGCCAGACGTTCCCCAAATCTCTCGAAGCTGTGAAGTGGAGAATCTGGGCCTTTTCTCACGGTGGAAAGCTTCCAGAAGGCATGGACAGCGCGACTCTAGAGGCCTCGAAAGCGCAGTACGCCGCACTGAAAGACGCCTGGGGGACAGCCGTGGCCGCCTACCAGCGCGGCGAGCTCGCAAGCGCATCCGAACAGGCACTGTCGCTGCGAGACCAGTTGCCAAAGCTCATGGAATCTTTAGGTATGAAGCCTTCCTGAAGCATTGGTTACCGTAGGTCGGCGAATGCTGCGACGAACGTCACTAGAGAGATTCGACCCGCCAAAGTAACCGCGCCGAAAAAGACAGCGGATTGCTCACCGCGGGGCGCCACATCGCCAGAATCTGCGAACCCTGATACACGCGCTCGAAACCGCCCTCAGATTCCGACACGGTTTCAATCGGCGCAATCCAGAAACATTCGGCGTTTGGCGCGTGCAGCGTCACGCGCAATTTCTGCCAACCGTCTTCAATTCGCAAAATCGGGCCTTGCGCCACCCCTGAATAACGCAAGTGATGTTTTCCATGTGGTGTTTCGAAGAACCGATCGGCATTGTCGGGTGCCAGCAAATTAATGACAGATTCCAGCCCAATACTGAAGGGCCTCGCCCCACCACCGTTCACCCGCAACCTGATCTCGCAACTAACCTCGCAACCTTGCGGCGTTGGTCCAAACAGAAAGTGTTTTGTGATCGAGAATTTCGGCGGCTCCTCGGAATCCAGCGCAAATTCCGGGCATGTTTCTTCGAACACCAGATTGGCGTAGTTTGCCGACGAATCGCGTAACTGAAACGCCCCCGCCGCCAAGCACGAAGTTTCGTTGACTTGCAGCGACTCGTAATCCGCATGCGTCCGGCCAGCGTCAAATATCAGAATCCGGAAGGCGTGGCGCGCGAATTTGTCGTAACGAAGAAATCGTTCCAGATTCGGCTCTTTCACCAAAACTTGGTCATGAATCGACACGGCTTGACCAGAATCGTGGCCATGCATTGCGGCTTCCTTCAGCCTGGAGTGATACGCTTCAGGCCTGCGAAACATTGAATTAATCAGTGTGGACGCGGTTGGACGAAAATCAAACGCCGCAATCGTGCCGCCGTCTGACGGCTTCAGCAGCGCCTGATATTCAGGCGCCGTGAACAGCAGTTCCGGAGCGCCATCTGCGTCGTAGTCCATCATATCCACCCGCGGCAGCAGTCCGCCGGGAGTCAGATGATCCGCCAGCGTCTCGGCGCGAATCAAATTGCGTACGATTTCCGTTCGCAAGTGCGGCGCATAAATTCCGCCAAACACGCCGTGCCAGTAAGCGTCGTTGCCCTGGCCGCGCAATAGAAAATCGCGCGCTTCTTGTACTTGCGAGGAATGCTCCGAAAACGAGCGGCGCGGCGGAATCGACGCCACACAGGCTGACGCGCGCAACATTTTTTTATGTAGCAGATTGGCTTCCGGATATTTCCGCAGAAATCCGCGCCACGACCCGCCGCGAACGAACGCCAGCAAATCCGGCCGAGCCGCGAATTCGTCTCGCAATCGGAAATAGCGTTGCCGTGTGCTCGTCGGCAAGACCCACTCCATCATTTCCGCGTAGGAAGCCGACGGCAAATCGGCGCGGCCCAGCGGCAAGTTCGAAGCCATGTATTCACTCGGTGTCGAGGCCTTCAGCCACGACGCGTTTTGTTCCAGCGCAGACAGAAATTCCTCGAGCCAACCGTCCATGTAGCAATGCTTGAATGTGCCCGGCCACACGCCGAATTTTTCCATGTCGTCGCCAAAGGTGGCCGCGCCACCTGGATGCAATTCCGCCGCATTCCGGAAATAAGCAATCGACTCTTCGACCCTGCGAAACGGAATCAGGTAGCGCAAATCTCTCAGCCCTGGAAACACCCACACGGTCTTACCGCGATCCTCCGCGATGTACGCGCCAAACAATTCCTGCGTTTCGAATCCTGCCGCCAGAAACGGCAAATCGTCGATGACCGTGTAACCCACACGCGCTTCCGCCAACGCAGACGGCAATTGCGGTTCCCAGACGCGTTCGGCGAGCCACGCCCCGGTGGGCCGCTTGCCGAAGTGCGCCTCAATGTAATCTTCCAACCTCGTGAGCTGTTCAATCTGATCAAGCGTCGGAATCGAAATCAAGATAGGCTCGTAAAATCCACCGCCAATAATCTCAATCTGGCCCGAAGCCACCAATTGCCGCAAGCGTATGAAGTATTCGGGATGCTTATTTTGAATCCACAGCAATAGAGGACCGGAATAATGCAGCGCCGCATGCACTCCAGGATGCTTCTCAAGTATGTCCAGAAAGGCCAGATAGGAATTCTCGTAACACTCTTCGAAAACGTGTTCGAAATTTCCCGCAGGCTGGTGCGCATGAATGATGAGGATCAGATGGAACGGCGGCTTGACTGCGAACATAGTTCTCACAGTCCATGATACCGCGAGAATTTGCAGCGAAGGAATGCAGCGGAGCGCGCCGATGAAGGGTTAGCTACTACCGCCGGAATGGCGCAGCACCCAATCTCCAACGATTTTCAGCGCATCGGGCGCGAGCGTTTCTTCGATGGCCGCATATTCGGCCGGCGCGCCGGAATACGCGTGCTGCAAAAGATGGTTCAGATCCGGAAGTTCCCGCACGTCCACATCTGTGTTGCCAGCCTGCACCAGCCCATCACGCAGCATCGGCAAGTTCACTTTCGCGGGGACCTGCAAATCTTTTTGTCCATACAATCCCAACACCGGGCACTTCACATTTTTCAGATTAGGCTGTGGATCGTAGTCCAGAAAAAAACGAAACCATGGCGAAGTCAGCATACGCAGCTGCGATTCCAGTGCCGCGGGTGGCAACGCTGCATCGAGACCAGACGCCTTCACCAGCGTGGTGATCTTTTCGATCAGCACAGACGTGTCTTTTTCCTGGCGCACCAAATCATACGCAGCATGATCGAATTCCAGGCTCGCTTCCAGTTGCGGATCTGTCAGGCCGCCCGCTCGCGCAATCAGCTCCGACTGACTCAGCAGCGTATCTTCGCCCTTCGTCACAGGTGCTGACAGCAACACGAGCCACGCCACATCTTTCGAACGCGAAGCCAGCAACGGAGCGATGATCGCGCCTTCGCTATGCCCAATCAAGCCAATGTGCGCAGGATTAATCTCCTTTCGCTGTTTCAGAAATGCTAAGCCCGCTTCTGCATCCGCGCTCAAATCAACGGTCGTCGCCGCATCGGGCGATCCGGTGGACTTGCCGATTCCTCGTTTGTCGTAACGCAGAACGGCGATTCCCTTCCGCGTAAGATAGTCCGCCAAAACCAGAAACGGCTTGTGATTCGCCAGCGATCCGTCGCGATCTTGCGGCCCTGATCCCGCAATCAAGAGCACCGCAGGAAACGATCCGCCGCCCTTCGGGATCGTAAGCGTCCCGGAAAGCGTCACGTTTGCCGCCGTATTCGCGAAGGTCACCTCTTCTTCAAGATATGGATGCGGTTTCACCGGAGTCTGCGGCCGGCGCAGTTCCACCGGCTGATCCGACCGCACAAAATCCAGCTTTTCTCCGTCGGCGCCAGTTTGCGACCACGTTCCGGTCAGCTTGTTCTTCGCGGCATTCAACGTTCCGACATACACGCCGGCCACTGCGGGTACTTCGAAATGAACCGCGGCATCTTTCTGGTTGACCTTAATCGCGGGCAGCCCCGAAACACCTTGATCGATGCTGTCGAGCGCCGCCACCAGTTGCCCTTCGGTATCGTGCGCCACGTGCAGTTGAAATCGCAGTCGCAATCCATGCGTTTCCAGGGCGCCCTGCCACATGCCTTCCACGGGTGCTAGCGGTTCCGTCGACTTGCGGGCATTTGCGCTCTGTCGCTTGAACAGCAGTGGCAAAGACGCGCTTCCCTGCGACCACAATCCGTCGATCGTTTGACGATCGTCGGAGACTTTCCCCTCGTACCGCGCGCCCACCGACGCGATTTCCAATTTCAGCGCCGCACCACTCAACGAGACTCCCGTCGCCTCGTAGGCCATCACTCCCTGGTCGAGACTATCGAGTGATGCGCGCCATGCACCATTCGTCGCCTTCGACAAATGCAACACGAGATGCAGTCGCGCCTCGCCAGCCTGCAGCGTACCCGCGTACGTCCCCTCGGCCGACAATGCCGACTTTGCAGTTTGCGCTTCCAGCGCGTGCGGCATCAGCATCATCGCCAACCACAGCAAGATCAACACACGGCAGCCTTCGCGAACCACGGTAGTACGCAATTTCTCTCCTCGAACAACGTTGCGATTGTAGCTGATTGGATGAGGCCAAGACGCGAAAGGCGGCCTGCCCAAAAAGCAAAACGCCTCGATTGTCTCGAGGCGTTGCCGCAAATTTATCGATGCAGTCGCCATTCAGGCGCGTCAAAAAACTGTACTTACTTCTTGTCGTACCACTCCGAGTTCTTGGCGGTAAATTGCTGCCACTTCTCCGGCAGATCTTCCAAAGCAAAAATGGCCGTCACAGGACAGACCGGCACGCACGCGCCACAGTCGATGCATTCCACCGGATTGATGTACAGCATCGTTTCGTTCTCGTACGTCGGCTCATCCTTGCGGGGGTGGATGCAGTCCACCGGACACACATCAACACACGCGGTGTCTTTGGTGTTGATGCAAGGTTCGGCAATCACGTAAGCCATGCAAAATCTCCTTTGAGGCAAAGCCGCGGCATTGCACGCAAGCCAGACCGGCGGGTAAGTTCGCTTGCGTTCCACGCTGAACACTTCAGCACACATTTGATTCTACGCGGGACACCGTAGTTTCTCAACTGGGGCCGTCAAAGCTAGAATGGAAAGAGAGGGACACTGATGAACCGCAGAGCCACTTTTGCCGCGCTGCTGATGTTGGTCACCTTGACCTTGGCGACCGCCCAGACCACCGCCCCCAAAGACCCGGCGTTGATCGACACGCAGGGCTACCAGAAGATTCTCGCCGACTACAAAGGCAAGCCCCTGGTCGTCACCTTCTGGGCCACCTGGTGCGAACCGTGCCGCGACGAATATCCCATGCTCAACGAATTGGCCAAGCAATACGCGTCGCAAGGACTAAAAGTAGTTGGCATCAGCCTCGATCAGGATGGCGACAGCGACCGCATTTTGATGCGCCGCTTTCTGGCTCGCTATAAGCCCATCTTCCCCAATTACCGCAAAAAGAAAGGTGAAGAAGACGCCTTCGTGCGCGCCGTCTTTCCGCAATGGAATGGTTCCATTCCCGCCACCTTTTTCTATTCGAAAGACGGACAGCAAATTGGGCATCTTCTCGGCGCCAGCGACCGGGAAACGTATGATGCCGCGATTCGCACCACGCTCGCGAAGTAGTTACACCAGCCACATCCCATTCTGAGGTGACTAGTGTTGAATCTGCACAAGAACAAAATCACGTACTTTGGCCACAGCACTTTTGGCCTCACCACTCCCAACGGCCAAGTTGCGCTCATTGATCCCTGGGTTACGAATCCGTTGTGTCCGCCGGAGCTGCACCACGTGCCGCGACTTGACGCCATTTTCCTGACGCACGGACACACCGACCACACCGGCGATCTTCTGCCCCTTGCAAGGCAGCACAAACCGAAAATTGTCGCCACGTTCGAAACTTATTTGTGGCTCGAGTCCAAGAAGACCGGCGCTACCTGTCTGCCT
The DNA here is from genome assembly GCA_036496065.1 of Candidatus Acidiferrum sp. GTDB lineage: Bacteria > Acidobacteriota > Terriglobia > Acidiferrales > UBA7541 > Acidiferrum. The sequence goes on along the minus strand of DASXLU010000186.1, from coordinate 3,283 downwards.
GGCAATAAGGGTGGAACCCAAACCGTCGGCGATTTCACCATCACCATGACCAACGCGTTCCACTCCAACTCCATCGAAGACGAAGGCCAACGCATCTATGGCGGCGAGCCCGGCGGCTACATTGTCCGTATGCCGGGCGGCCTCACCCTCTATCATGCTGGCGATACGTGCCTCTTCGGCGATATGAAGCTGATCGGCGAACTCTACAAGCCCGACATCGCCTGCCTGCCCATCGGCGATATTTTTACGATGGGCCCGCGTGAAGCTGCCTACGCAATACGCTTTCTCGGCGTCAAACACGTGATTCCCATGCACTATGCGACGTTTCCGATGCTTACTGGAACTCCCGACGCTCTTCGCGACGAAACCAAAGACATTGCCGGTCTCGAAATACACGCACTGAAAGCTGGCGAATCTCTCAGCTAGCTCGATTCTTTAATATATTTGCGGGGAATGCCCTTGTATGGGCCGCCTTGTCGCTTGCCCTGACAGACGAAGGGAGTCGGCCCGTAACCGTTGATGCGGCGGAGTTACGAACGGAAGAAGTTACGCACAAAAAATCCCAGATTCGCAGGACGCTCCGCAAGCCGCCGCATGAAATACGGAAACCAGTCACTGCCATACGGCATGTAAATGCGCACACGGTAACCATCTCGAACCAGCAAGCGTTGCAAGTCGGTGCGCACGCCATACAGCATCTGAAACTCGAAATCGTCTTTGGATATTTTGTGTTCCGCAGCGCAGCGAATCGTTTCCGCGATCATGCGCGGGTCATGCGTCGCAATTCCGTGGTAAAAGCCGCTGGGTAGCAGCACGCGCATCAGTTTTACGTAATTTGCATCCACGTCCGCCTTGCGCGCGAACGCCACCTCTTCCGGTTCCTTGTACGCACCCTTACATAACCGGATTCGGCAGCCATACGACAACAGATCCTGGATATCTCTCTCGCTGCGATACAAGTAAGACTGAATTACCGTGCCCACCGCCGGCGTTTGCGCTCGCACCCGTTTCACCAGCTCCACGGTGCGCTGCGTGTAGATCGAGCCTTCCATATCGATGCGCAAAAAATTGTCATGCGCCGTGGCGCGCTCTGCGACCGAAAGCACCAGCCCTTCGCAGAACTCCACGCTCAGGTCCAATCCCAGTTGCGTCAGTTTGCACGATACGTTGGCTTGCAGATTTTCTTTGGCGATGCGATCGAAAATATCCAGGTAGGTGTCGCGAACCGCCTGCGCTTCCGCCGTGGTGGTTACATTTTCGCCCAGGCAATCCAGGCTGACCATCATCCCCGCGTCGTTGCATGCCCGCGCTGCCGCAATGGCTTCGTTCAGCGATTCACCGGCAACGAAGCGGTGAGACATGCGCCGCGTGGTCCCGTTGGATGTGACCCAGTGCGCGAATCCTTTGCTTTCGGAAAGTTTTAGAAGAGTCGACCGGACCATGTACCTTTTAATTATGCGCCGACTTATTCAAATTAGGCTAGTACCCCGGCTTCTCTTGTAACTCTTTCGGCATCGGAGACCGGTGCGCGCCATTCTCGAGGAATCGTTCCGCGTCCAGCGCCGCCATGCATCCGGACCCAGCCGCAGTTACCGCCTGGCGATAGCGGTGATCCTGAACGTCGCCCGCAATAAATACGCCGGGCACCTTGGTCAGCGTCCCGCCGTGCGCGATCAGGTAACCGTTCTCATCCATGTCCAGCTTCCCGCGAAACACGATGCTGTTCGGATCATGCCCGATGGCCACAAACACTCCGTCCAGTGGAATATCGCGATGCTCGCCATTGGCCATGTTGCGCAGCTTGATTCCCGTTACCAACCCTTGCGGCGCAAGGATTTCATCCACCACGTGTGGCGTAACGAACTCGACTTTTTCGTTGGCTCGTGCCCGGTCAATCATAATTTTCGACGCGCGAAATTCATCGCGGCGATGAATCAAGTACACGCGGCTCGCATAGCGCGAAAGAAAGTTCGCTTCTTCCATCGCTGAATCGCCACCCCCTATCACCGCGATTGGCTTGCCACGAAAAAAGTAGCCGTCGCACGTCGCGCAAGTCGATACACCGTGGCCGATCAATTCCCGCTCGCCCTTCAGTCCCAGCAATCGCGCAGAAGCACCAGCCGCAACAATCAGCGACCGCGTCTGATACTGCTCTTTACCGGCAATAATCGTAAACGGATTCTCGGTCAGGTCCACTTCATTGACCACGCCTGCCTTGAATTCGGTGCCAAAGCGTTTGGCCTGCTTGCGCATATTTTCAATCAGCTCGGGCCCTAGAATCCCGTCAGGAAATCCCGGAAAATTCTCCACATGCGTAGTCAGCGACAGTTGTCCGCCGGGCTCGTGGCCTTCTAGCACCACGGGCTTCAGATTTGCTCGCGCAGCATAAATCGCGGCCGTCAATCCGGCGCAGCCGCTTCCAATAATCACCAAATTTTCCATGCGAATTAACTCCGCGAGTTAGATTCTCTTACTGGCTCCTGCGGTACAACTCAAACCGTCATTGTAGCATTCCCTCTCTAAACACAGTGCGCTCAAGACCATACGCGTGCAGCACCGCAGGCGACGACGCAACGGTCGTCAATTACGAGATGGTCAATACCGACTGACCGTTAGATTTAAACAACCATGCCGAGCGGGTTGGACTACGTCTCCGCTCGCAACTACCAAATTGGAGAGCTGTCCTGTTCTAGTGGTGCTAGACCGCAACCTTCGTCACCAGTACAGTAATGCTCGACCCGAAATCGCCCGAAGGAGCCTGTCATGGACCCGCGCTATCCCATCGGAGACTTTGCCTTTCCCCCGGACGTCACTCCGGCGCTTCGCGAAACCGCCCTCACTGAAATCGCTGCCGCGCCGGCAAATCTTCGGGCCGCGATCGCTGGACTCAACGACTCCCAACTGGGCACGCCATATCGCGACGGCGGCTGGACCGTCCGCCAAGTGATCCATCACGTTGCGGATAGCCACATCAATGCGTACATTCGCTGGCGCTTTGCTCTCACCGAGAACGAGCCTACGATCAAGCCTTACGATGAAGCTTCGTGGGCCAATCTCGAAGATGCTCACAACGCGCCTCCCGAAGTCTCGCTTCGCTTGCTCGATTCTCTCCACGAGCGCTGGGTCCGCCTGCTCCGCTCCGTCAAGCCTAACGACTTCGCCCGCACCTTCCGCCATCCCGACCATGGCATTCGCAACCTCGACTGGATGCTCTTCCTCTACGCCTGGCACGGCCGCCACCACACCGCCCACATCACCGAACTCCGCAAACAAAAATCCTGGT
>DASXLU010000185.1:0-7462 GCA_036496065.1 Candidatus Acidiferrum sp. | reverse complement strand
CTGGGACCGAGCCTACCCTTTGCTGGGAAAGAGCTTACGAGTGACGCCGGTTCCGGTCCTTGGACCTGTCCGTGGCACGCAAAGGAATGTGCTATCGTTGGATTTTGCGTCGCACCTCTGCAAACAGGCGGGCTCTCTGGTCAAACGCATTTCGAAGACGGTTCCTTCTGAGGTCAAGAAACAACGGCCTCAAGTCGTACCCGAGCGCGTGTATGCCCCTCTCGAAGACGACTTCGCGCCCAAGCGGCCGACGCGCGTTGCAGACGACCACGCCGTAGTCGAGTTGCGCGACGACCCTACCGTCCAGTCCGATTCGCCATCCACACCCAGTCCTAATAAGCCTTCCATGGAGCAAATCTTTGGTCCGGGCGGTTACCTCGATAAATGCATGATCGGCGGCTACGAGCATCGCCCGGCGCAACTCGAAATGGCTCAGGCCGTCGACGACGCGTTCGAAAAGCATCATCACGTCATCGTCGAAGCCGGCACCGGCACCGGCAAAACTCTTGCCTACCTCCTGCCCGCAATCTGCAGCGGACGCCGCGTGGTCATTTCCACCGCCACCAAGTCGCTGCAAGAGCAGCTCTACCAAAAAGATGTGCCTTTCCTGCAGAAGCATTTCGCGCCCCAACTGAAGGTCGCGGTCATGAAGGGCCGCTCCAATTTTCTATGCCGCACCAAACTCCACGCCCTCGCCGATCAGCCGATGCTGCGTGGCATGGAGGAACTCGACGCGTTCAAGCAGATTCGCGAATGGGCTAAGGTCACCGAAACCGGCGATCGCGCCGAACTTACTTTCCTTCCCGACGATTCAGACCTGTGGACGCGTATCGACGCCCGCCGCGATACCTGCACCGGAAAGAAGTGTCCGGAATTTGATCAATGTTTCCTGACCGCGATGCAAAACCGTGCCAAGGAAGCCGATCTTATCATCGTCAATCATCACCTGTTTTTTGCCGATCTTGCCCTGAAACAGGACGATTTTGGCAGCATTTTACCCGAATATTCCGCCGTAGTTTTCGACGAAGCACACGAAATGGAAGACGTCGCCAGCGATTATTTCGGCCAGCAAATTTCGAATTTCCGCTTCGAAGAACTCGCCCGCGACGCCGATCAGGCCTTGCGCCTCACGCACCTCGGCAGTCCCTCGCTACTGCGCCGCACCCAACGCATCCGCGAAAAGAATCGCGCTTTTTTCGAAACCTTTCCGCCGCGCGATGGCCGCTTCCCGTTTACGCGCAACGAACGCGAAGCCTTTCTCGAGCAGAACCACGAAGCCTACGATTCGCTGATGAATGCCCTGAAAGGCCTGGAAACCGAGTTTGCCGCGCTCACGCAAAAGCCGGAAGAGCTTCTGCGCGTGGCTCGACGCAGCTTCGAACTGCGTCAGGAACTCGCCTTTCTGTTCGAGTCCAACGAGAAAAATTTCGTTTATTGGTTCGAACGCCGTAACAAGGGCGTCTTTCTCGCCGCCACTCCCATCGACGTCAGCCAGATTCTCCGCGAACGCCTTTTCGAAGCCTTCGACACCGTTGTCCTCACTTCCGCCACGCTGACCGTCGGCGGGCGTTTCGAATTCATCCGCCATCGACTCGGCCTGGACCACGCCAAAGAAAACGCTTTGCCTCCCGAATTCGAATACGGCCAGCAAGCTCTCCTCTACCTCCCGCACAAAATGCCAGATGTGCGTGACCCCGGCTTTTCCACCAAAGCTGCCGACGAAATTGTGGAATTGCTGGAACGCAGCCAGGGGCGTGCTTTCTGCCTGTTCACCAGCTACTCCCAGATGAACGATTTATACGAACGCGTGCGCACTCGCGTTGACTATCCGCTGCTCTTGCAGGGCACGGCGCCACGCCCGGTGCTCCTCGAGCGCTTCAAGAACACTCCCAACGCCGTCCTGTTCGCCACCTCGAGCTTCTGGCAGGGCGTCGACGTGCCTGGCGACCAATTGTCCTGCGTTATTGTCGATCGTCTGCCCTTTGCCGTCCCAAGCGATCCCATCGTCGCGGCTCGTGTGCGTGCTTTGCAGGAAGAAGGGCGCAATCCCTTCTCCGAATTCCAGGTGCCGCAAGCCGTTCTCGCCCTGAAACAAGGTTTTGGCAGGCTCATTCGCACCAAAACCGATCGCGGCGTTCTGGCCTTGCTCGACAGCCGCATCGTTCGAATGCCCTATGGTAAAATTTTCTTGGAGTCGTTGCCCCGTTATCGCCGCACTCATGATTTGGCAGACGTTGCGCGATTCCTCGACGGAGTCCCAACCCCTGGTTAGCCATTTCGCAGCATTCAGCCGGGTCGACCCGCAACAGCACTAGAGGCCGTGGACGCCGGGAAAGATTTCACGACATGTTTCAAGTTAGCGTAGAAGAGACGTTTTCCTCGGGTCACGCCCTGCGCGGTTACAAGGGCAAGTGTGAAAACGTGCATGGCCACAACTATCGTGTGCAAGTCACGCTGGAAGGGCCGCAACTCGACAACATCGGCCTGCTGCTCGATTTCACCCAGCTCAAGCAAGTGGTACGCGGCATCATCAAGCGCCTGGACCACCAGTTCATCAACGACCTGGAGCCGTTTACTACCGTGAATCCTTCAGCCGAAAATATGGCCAAGTATTTTTATGATGAAGTCACCGGCCAATTGACCGGGCTTCCTCCGGGCGCGCATGTAACTCATACGATTATCTGGGAGACGGATACAGCCTGCGCCAGATACAGTCCGCGCGGATAGAAGGCCGCTCAATTATGAATCGTTCGATCTACATCATCTTCATTCCCGCTCTCTTGATCGCTGCCGGCTATATCGTCGTGTTGCGCATGATGGGCATCGCGCCTGGCTATCCTCGTTTGATTGTCGCGATGATTTTGTTCTTCGGCGGAATTTACTGGCTCTCCCGGCGCAATGCGAAAAAGGCAAAACCCATCGTGGAAAGCAATCACGCGCCGAATCCGTAGGCCCTATGTTTATCACTGAAATTTTCAAATCCATCCAAGGCGAGGGAACCCGCGCGGGTCTGCCCTGCATTTTCGTGCGCCTTACCGGCTGCAATCTGCGCTGTACTTGGTGCGATACCGCCTACGCATTTCATGGGGGCCATAAAATGAGCGTCGATGATGTACTCGAGCGCGTCGAAGCGCTCAACCGCCTGGCCGATGGTTCCCCCGCAGGCGTCCCACTGATCGAACTCACCGGCGGCGAACCTCTCTTGCAAGAAGAAATTTATTCGCTGGCACAGCATCTCCTTTCTGCTGGCTACGTCGTGATGATCGAGACGAGCGGTGAGCGCTTTATCGGCCGTCTGCCTAAAGAAGTCATCAAGATCGTCGATGTGAAATGTCCCGATTCCGGCGAAGCCGACACCTTCAACCTACAGAATCTCGAAGAGCTCAGCGATAAAGACGAAGTGAAGTTCGTCGTTTCCAGCCGCCGCGATTATGAATTCGCTCGCGATTTTTCTCGTCAGCATCGCCTTGCCGAACGCGTTAAGCAAATTGTGATTTCGCCAGTCACCGAAGATCCCCACGGCAAATGGGCCGGCCTGGAGCCCAGAACACTCGTCGAGTGGATGCTGGAAGACGGCCTATCCGCGCGCCTGGGATTGCAGCTGCATAAAATAGTCTGGGATCCGGCAATGCGGGGCGTCTAGTTGCACGGAAAGATTCCTAGCTTTGTAGGTGGCGGCTTCAGCCGCCACGTAAACGCTAGTCAACAATCGGGCTTTAGCCCCTGAAGGATTGTCGTCGCATATTTTCTGAGCCTCTTTAGTCGCAGGAGTAAACCATGCCCAACAGCGAAGCCGTAGTCCTACTGAGTGGCGGAATGGACTCGTGCGTCTGCGCGGCAATCGCCTGCAAGCAACATGGCCCAGACCACGTCGCCCTTCTCCACGCCAGTTATGGCCAACGCACGGAATCCCGCGAACGGCGCGCCTTCCGCGAAATCGCCGACCACTTGAACGTATCAACGCGCCTAATGGTCAAGCTCGATCATTTCCGTGCCATTGGCGGTTCGGCCTTAACCGACACGAAGCTCGAAATTCCTCAGAACGAATTAGGCGCACCCGGCCCGGCAGGTAGCTCCATCCCAATCACCTACGTGCCATTCCGCAATGCGCATTTTCTCAGCGTAGCTGTGAGTTGGGCCGAAGCCATCTCGGCCCACGAGATCTACATCGGCGCGGTCGCCGAAGATAGTTCCGGATATCCCGATTGCCGTCCGGAATACTATCGCGTGTTTCAGGACCTGATTCGCGTGGGTACTCGTCCCGAGACGCGGATTCAGATTGTCACGCCAGTAATCGCCATGAAAAAAAGTGAAATCATTCGCCGGGGCAGGGAATTAAATGCTCCCTTGCAACTCACGTGGTCCTGCTACCAGGGCGAGGAAATCGCCTGCGGCACATGCGATAGTTGCCTGCTAAGATTGCGCGCGTTCGAAGACGCTGGCTCCAACGATCCCATCCCCTACCGTACCAAGGTCGCCCACGGCTCGTAAAAAATCGCCCGCCCATTGGATTCAGACCAAGATGAGAGATAATGGGGCCGTACCAGCCAGGGGACCAGGGCTGGCGCTCCTCACGAAAAAAGGAGAAATGGGGCATGTTGAAATTTTTGAAATCCTACGCGCTCGCCGCGATGCTGGCTGTTACGCTCGTCAGTTTTCTCGCACCGCGCGCCGCTGCACAGGGTGATGGAAAGCTGGAAGGATCTATTATCGATTTCGATGGCAAGCCGTGGGCCGATCTGCCAGTCATGATCAAGAGCGATATGGGTGCGGTGCAAGAATCCAAGACCGATGCCAACGGCAAATTTGCTTTTACCGGTTTGAAGTCCGGTAAGTACACCTTCAGCGTTAAGCCGCCACAAATGCAGCAGCCTTTCGAGGTTCCCACTCAGGTGGCCGGCGGAAATGCCACTCCACCTATCAATTTGAACTTCAAAGAAATTCTCGAGAAGCAGAATCCAGAAGCCGCCGCCAAATATAAACAGCAACAAGAGCAGCAACAGAAATATACCGGCATGAAGGAACACTTCACCAAGGGTGTTGCGCTGCTCGATCAGGAACGCGCCGCGAAAGCCGATGTCGCCAAAGCTACTCCCGATCAAAAAGACGCTGCCAAGCAAAAGGTCACCGACTTGGGCAATCAGGCGGTAGCCGAATTCCAGGATGCCCAGAAAGCCGCCGCGGAAAAAGATCCCAATGTGCACCTCTTCTGGGCGCGCATGGGTGAAGCCTACGATCTCGCCGGCCGCAACGACGACGCCATCAATGCTTACCAGCAGGCCGTGGCCGCCAAGCCCGACAACGCCAGCTACTACAACAACCTCGGCAACGTGCTGGGCCGCACCGGCAAAATTGATGAAGCCCGCGCAGCTTACAGCAAGAGCGCCGAACTGGATCCCCCGAACGCCGCACTCGCATGGCGCAATTTCGGCATCAGCCTCTACCAGGCGGGACGCATGCAGGAAGCTGTCGAACCTCTCCAGAAGTCGGCCTCCATCGATCCCAAAAACGCCCAGACCTACTATCTGCTCGGCGCTTGCTTGATCGCGTCCGCAGACTACAAGCAGGTTGGCGACAAGATGGAAGTCACCCTCAAGCCTGGCACTGTCGAAGCCTATCAGAAGGCCATTGAACTCGATCCAAACGGTCCGTGGGGCACACAAGCCAAGGCAGGTTTGGAACAGGTGCAGCAACTCACTGGCGGCATCGATATGAAGACCGGCAAAGCCAAGAAAAAGCCCTAATCAATTTTCAAAATTAACTTGAACGAGACCGGTCCCGCTTGCGGGGCCGGTTTTTGTTTTAGGGAAATTTAACTGTGCGTGAGCGTGCCGGTAATCTTGGTTCGTCGCAACGCCCAACTGAAAACCGCCATCGATGCCGGCAGAAGCACGGCCCCAAACGATAAAAGTATCAGCAACGGCCGGCCGATCGCCATTAATCCGGCGCCTTCCAGCAATGCTCCCCGCATTGCATCCAGCGCATAGCTCACCGGATTCAGGTAGGCCACCACCTGCAGCCATTCCGGAAGAATCTTCACGGGAAATAGCATCCCACCCACAATGCTCGACAGCCCGATGATGAACCACTTAAACGGATTGCCTCGCTTGAAGAGTAAAAGATAAGACGCCGATAAAACTCCCAGTCCCGAAAATGCCAGCAGCGTTGCGATCAATACGAAAAACACGCTTAGCCAATTCGCGCCGCGCAGTGGAAAGCCGAAAAGAATCGCGCCCCAGATTAAATACACGGCAATTCGCATCGTCGTAGCTACAAATGGATACAACGACGAGCCCGCCAGCACCACCGGCAGCGATACTTGTGTCACTAGCAGTGGCTCCAATGTTCGCGTGTCCCGCGCTTCCTGCAAACTGCGGTCAAACGTGTCCATGGCCTCACTCAGGTAATCGAAAAACACAAAGCCCACCAATGAATACGCGAAATAACTGTTTCCTTGAGGAATCGATGCGCGCAGCTCGGGCGAATCCACGAATCGCGCCACGTAATAAAGCATCGCAGCGCCAAACAGCGCCTGGGCTATTTCGAAAACGAATGGGCTGCGATACGTCGCAGCTATGCGCAAGTCGCGAACAAAAAACAGCAGAAAATCGCGCAGCGCGTTTTTCATGCCGGGTACGTGTCCCCCGGCAATGAGATCCGTCGCCCGGTAACTTGTAGGAATACATCTTCCAGCGAGGTGCACGAATATTTCTTCATCAAGGCTGCCGGCGACTCGATGGTCAGTAGTTGGCCCTTCTGCAGTATGGCCACTCGGTCTGCTAGAAACTCGATTTCCGGTAGCGTGTGCGAGGCAAACAACAGCGTTGCCCCGCGCTTCGCCAGAACTTCCGCCTTCAGGAAATGCCGAAACTCCGATGCGGCTATGGCGTCCAGGCTGCGTGTCGGTTCATCCAGAAGCAGTACCTGCGGCTCATGCAGCAATGCTCGCAACAGACTCAGGCGCTGCACCGTGCCCGACGACAGCGTGCGAACTTGCCGATCAAGCGCGTCGTTCAACTCAAACTGTTTCGAAAACGCTTCGATACGGGCTTCCAACAGAGAACCCTGCAAGTGATTTAGCCTGCCGAAGAACCGCAGATTTTCGCGGCCGGTGAGCCGCATGTAAAATCCCAGATCGCTGCCCGCGTGATAACCCAGATGTTTGCGAACCGCTCCTGGCTCGTGCTCGGCATCGTGCCCCGCAAGCAGTGCACGGCCCTTTGTGGGCAGCAGAAGCGTCGCCAGGATGCGCAGCAATGTGGTCTTGCCCGCACCGTTCGCGCCCAGTAGCGCCACGGATTCTCCTTGAGCCACTTCCAGCGAAACTCCTCGCAACGCCGCAAACGTGGGCGCTGCAAATGGCTGAAGAAACGCTCTCCATCCACCTTTTGTTGGCGGGAACCATTTCTCTAAAGAATCGATGCTGATCGCGGCGGCAGGCACTCTCGAATTTATAACGTGT
>DASXLU010000184.1:0-11269 GCA_036496065.1 Candidatus Acidiferrum sp. | reverse complement strand
GATAAAAGCTAACGCCAAAATCCATCGATTTTTCAAACTGCGCACGCGAAGATGCATCCATTCTTTCGTGTGCAGTTTTTTTTTTGCAGCGTCACGATTTACGACTGTCATTCGGTGCGAAAGATCGGCGCCAACAAACGGAGCACGGCGCGGTCTCGGCCGATCAACTCCTCAACTCGAGTGTTAGGGGACGCCTTCTGAGACGGCCCGTCGACGATGAAGTGGCGCTTCCCGGGGCGTCGAAGTCTGTCTGCAAAAAAGTCTTGACGTCGCCATCCGTAAGCTGTAACTTACCGTAAGTGAATACTTACATAGAGCACGGACTGCGTGCCCTGGGCGATCCGACCCGGTTGGCCATCTTTCACTTGCTTGCCGAAAACCCTCGCGCTGTCAATGCACTTGCGGCCGGATTGCCGGTCTCTCGTCCGGCCGTTTCGCAACACTTACGGGTGTTGAAGCAATCTCGCCTGGTGCGCGACCGCAAAGCTGGCACGCGGCGTATCTACGAACTCGATCCCGAGGGACTTGCCCTGTTACGCGATCACTTTGCAAATTTGTGGGATCACGCGTTAACTGCATTCAAGAAATTCGCTGAAGAAGAATACAACAAGGAGAAACAGCATGGCACCCGAAACGGCTCAAAACGCGGTGTTCCGAAAAACCCTCCACGTCGCAGTGCCCATTGAAAAGGCGTTCCAGGTTTTCACGGAGCGAATGGGGCAATGGTGGCCCGCGACGCATCATGTTGGCAAAACGCCCTTTCGGGACATTCTGATGGATCCGCGGGCCGGAGGACGTTGGTACGAAGTCAATGTGGATGGCGTGGAGTGTGTCTGGGGAACGGTTGTGGAATGGCAACCTCCGAAAAAAGTGGTGCTGTCGTGGCACCTTCAACCGGATTGGTCCTTCAACGCGGACATGGCGCACGCGAGCGAAGTGGTGCTGGAGTTTATCGCGGAAGGCAAGGAATCCACACGTGTGGAAATGGAGCATCGGCATTTGGAGAAGCATGGGGCAGGATGGGAGAAGATGCGCGAGCAGGTTGGCTCGGATGGCGGGTGGCCGGCGATTCTGGAGTTGTACGTCAAGGCTGCTGCCAATGGATGAAGGCTGCATAGACAGCACAAATCGAACGGACTGGAGGCGCGAGATGCTAAGGAAACTCTCCTGGTATGTTTTCTTGATCGTAGGAATCGTTATCGGGCTCGGAGCGTTTGGGCACGGCCACGCCGCAACGAAGGTTCACGAGGCCATCGATGAATTTCCGATTGCGCAGCCCATTTATCAGACGATTTTCGTTGTCTGGTATATGACCAGCGGCGTAATGCTGGCATTTGGCGCAATGATTGTGTGGATCGCACTTCGCCTGAAGGCGGGTGATGCCAGTTCACTTTTTATCGCCTACATAATTGGAGTGCTGTACTTCATTTTTGGAATTGCCGCATTGATTTATCGGCACGGCGATCCGTTTTGGGTGCTCTTCATCGTATTAGGCGCGCTGTTGGTGGGCACTTCCATGGTTTTGGGCACGAATCGGCCGCATGCAGAATCGACGCGTCTCGTGGATCACTGAATTCTCAGAAGCCGGAGCGACTGATCCGAAGCTGGCAGGAGAGGGATTGGCTCCTGCGCTTTCGAAACTGCGATTACAGTGAACGCAAAAAGTTCAGCAGGTCTTGCTTCTGCTGCTGCGTCAATTTGTTGTAAAGAAAAATGACCCCGTTCGCTTCCGAGCCGTTACTGGAATGTTGCTCGATAGCATGAACGAGACCGCCATTGTCTGGCCCTGAGCGCCCGTCGTGCAGAAAAAAGATACGCTGGCCAAGGCCCCACAGCGGCGCGGTTCGAAACTCATCAGGACCCGCATTTCCCTGCGAAATCTTGTCGGCCAATCCCGAGCCCATGTTATGGACAAGCAGATCCGAGAAGAGCGCTGCGGTCTGGTTGCTCAATCCAGGTGTCAGGCTGGAATTCCCCGTTTGCATTGCAGGAGTATGGCACGTGTCGCAGTGAATCTGGCTGAACAGCGTCTGCCCATTTTGAATGGAACTCGCTGGAGGATTGCCCGGAATGCCCGCTGCGGACGGTGTAGGAGGCGCCAGAAAGCGCATGAAGTGCGAAAACTCGACGACGTCGCTGAGGATTGCATCGCCGGAGCTGTTGAAATTAGTTGCGTCTTCTGGAGTTGCGTTCAGCGTACAAGCGGTGGAAGGAGTGCCGCGCTCGTTCGGGAAAAGCTCGTTAGTTACGCCTATTTCAACGTTGTAGGCTTCGCCGGAAAACACCTCGAGTGATTTGTTTTGCGCTTTCCAGCCGAAACGCGTGACGGAACCATCGTTCCCGCTAAAGTTTGCGTGTCCTGAAATGCCGAGGCGCTGCTTCAAAGCGGCGTTTGCTTGCATGTTGGCCAGGATGGTGGCGTCGGGGATGTTTTCAATCATTCCCGCGCCGTAGGTTGGCGTGGGGATGCGAAAAATAATGTTGTTGATTTGTTCCATGTGTTGAAAGTTGGGTTGCGCCAGATTGCAACTGCCGGCGTCCTGACGTCCAGCGATGGTGAACAACGCGTGCACTCCGCCGTCTGCCGTGCTTGTAGGCGAGCCACTCGAATTTACAACGAACGGAAACCGGGCTTCTCGCACCGGTCCATCAGCCGTGATGAATGAGGGAATGTGGTTTGTCGCGCCGTTAGCATTTGCGGCCAAAATTTGGGGATTTGGCCCGATGTTGGGATATTGCGCGGTGGCAGGGCTGGAGCCTCCGATTGCCGGCTGCGCGTGACAACTGCCGCAACTGTTGGAATTGTAGGTTGGTCCCAGCCCGTTAGCGACCTGGTCGGTTTGTTGGAAACGAGTTTGTCCATCGCCGAAGTAGGCCAGTTGGTTGGCATTTAGCCCCGAAATGGACAGACCGGCATTCACACTTCCCGCACGAACACCTGGATCTTTCGCTGCTGCTGCACTTGGATTCGGATTTTGCTGAGCGTGAACAGTCGTGGCGCATCCGATAGCAACGAAAATAAGAGGCGCGGTGAATCGAGAGAATAGCTTTTCTATTTTCATTTGATTTCCTCTCTTTGCATTCAAATTGAGCAGGAGCGGGCACACCCCTACCCAGGGCTCGAAATTGTTGGGTGGATGGGGACAGTTGAAGAGGAACTACGCTGGGCGGCGAATCGAAATCTCCTCAGCTACTAGGACCTGGAATTAAGTTAAGTTGCAGACCCGTGAAATATGGACCCGGTGAGTGTGCCCTCCTTCGTGCAGCCGCAGCTATACCAAGACGCATTCGACTCGAGCAAAATTTGTCGTCGAGGAAATTGCGCGTAAAAGGCTGCGATTTGTCTGCCGAATCGACCAAGTGCCGGGGAAGTGAGCGCGACTCTACGGTGAGGCGCTACTGCCGTCAACAAAAAAAGGGTACAGGTTCGAAGTACAGTGTCGGGAGGTAAGTTCAGGTCAGGAATAAATTATGGCATCATCGCCGTATCAGGTAAGCGTTCGGCGATAATGCAGTATCTGCTGGATTCGTTTTTTTACCCGTCAGGACGACAATTCCGCAAGCATCACCAGCCTTAGAGTCCCCGCCGTTCAAAGCATTCTGGAGGAATTCATGATCAAGCGATTGCCGTTGATAATGGCGATGATTTTGTGCGGCGCTTATCCGCTGATGGCGCAACGTCCCGAAGAACAGCATCCGTCTCCGCAAGCGCAACCTCCTCACGCGCAAAATCCCCCGAAGGGAAATAACGGGCACATTCCACCACCACCGACGAAGCGTGCACCTGAGCAGGCGAGACCGCAAGGAAATGCTCCCGCAAACCACACGGAAAATCGGCCGCAGAATATGCCGGAAAACCGCGCGAGTCAGACGGAAAATCGAAATGAAAACCACCCGGAAGCAAAGCATGAAACCCGACAGCAAAACGTCCGGCCGCACGTGGAAAATGATCAATGGGTAGGACACGACACCAACGATGAGCGCTATCGCGTCGCCCATCCTTATCCGCACGGACATTTCGAACACTTTGGGCAGCAATATCGCTATCCGGTGCAACGGATTGACCGCAATCATCATGAATTCTGGTTTCCCGGCGGCTTCTATTTTCAGATTGCGGATTGGGATTGGTCCGTTGCGTCAGACTGGTGCTGGAACTGCGGCGACAATTTCGTCGTCTATGAAGATCCCGACCATCCAGGGTGGTATCTCGTTTACGACACAGAAACCGGCGAATACGTCCATGCGCAATACATGGGCGGCTAAAAGATCAAACGCAAACTGACGAATTGTGAAAGCGTTTAACAAAGGGCGGCCGGGCGGTCGCCCTTTTCATTTGATTGACGATGTGTTGCGGGTACAATGCGGTCACTCGTTTGCAGCCTTGTGGGGGACCGATGGCCGGATTCTGCGGAAATTGCGGTGCGCCAATCAAAGGATCATTTTGCGTGAAGTGTGGACAGCCGGTCAGTGTTACGCCGGCGCCCATTGCCGCTCCTGCCGTTGCGATGCCGCAAACTCCCAGTGCCGTGCCGCCGCCCGCGAAAAGCGGTGGATTGGGCAAGATCATCTTTGCGGTGGTGTTGGTATTTGCAGTCCTCGCGATGCTGGCTGCGGGCGCCGTCTTCTACGGAGTGTATTGGGCGAAGAAAAAAGTCGCTACATACTCCGCAACGATGAATCCAGGAACTAACAGCGGTGATCAGATCGCCGTGGCCCATGGCAATAGCTGCGCACTGCTTTCCGCCGGGGAATTGCAGCAGATTCTTGGCGTGAAGGTCGAGCGAACGCAGGAAATAACGGAAGGCGATAATCCCGGCTGCGCCTACTTCACGAACGATGATGGCGTGGCGCAACTTCGCAAAATGATTATGCAACAAGCCAAGCGCGATTCGGACACCGCCTCCAAGAAGCCCGCTCCTAAAGCTGACAATCCGCTGGAGCTATTGAAGAACACCAAAGACCTGGAAGGAATCGTGAAAAGCCTGAGTATGCAAGAGCCCCCCAAAGACAGCCAGGTTTTCTCATTCACCGTGGATCGACGGGGCGGCGAAGAGAATTGGACCGCCATGAAGACAGCGTTATCGATCGTGCCCGGCTTCGAAGAAGTGCAAGGAGTCGGCGATCACGCCATGATTGGCTCCTTCGGACACGCCTTCTATGCCCTCAAGGGCCACACCACCGTCACCTTGAATACCATCTACGTGCCCGATGCAGCGAAGCGCGGCGCGGATATCGCCCGGCGGATTTTCGCCCGTCTGTAAGGAACAGAAATGCGAAAAAAAAGGGCGGCCAATTCGGCCGCCCTTCTTCGTTGTTGGATTGAGATTCTGGGCTAGCTGGAAAGGCTTAGTACATTCCGCCCATGCCGCCGGGGCCACCAGGACCGCCAGCCGCTGCCGCCTTCTTGTCGTCTTCCTTGAGTTCGGCCACGAGAGCTTCCGTGGTGAGCATCAAGCCAGCGATAGAGGCTGCGTTCTGTAGCGCCAAACGGGTTACCTTGGCCGGGTCGATGACGCCCATCTTGACAAGGTCGCCATAGTCTCCGGTGTCCGCATTGAAGCCAAAGTTTTCGTCCTTGGATTCGCGGATCTTCCCGATCACCACAGCGCCCTCATAGCCGGCGTTGTGTGCAATCTGGCGAGCAGGCTCTTCGAGCGCGCGCTTCACGATGCCGACGCCTACGAGCTCGTCGCCATCGGCCTTGATCTTGTCGATCGGGCCGAGGCAACGCAGCAACGCTGTGCCGCCGCCAGGAACGATACCTTCCTCAACAGCCGCACGGGTGGCGTGCATCGCATCTTCTACGCGAGCCTTCTTTTCCTTCAGCTCGGTTTCCGTCGCAGCGCCCACCTTGATGACGGCAACGCCGCCAACCAGCTTGGCCAACCGCTCTTGCAGCTTCTCGCGGTCGTAGTCGCTGGTGGTGATTTCCACCTGCTGGCGGATCTGCTTCACACGGCCTTCGATTTCGCTGGCCTTGCCGGACCCTTCCACGATGGTGGTGTTGTCCTTGTCGATGGTGACCTTCTTGGCCTTGCCGAGGTCTTCGATCTTCACGTTCTCGAGCTTGATGCCCAGGTCTTCAGTGATGGCCTTACCGCCGGTCAACACCGCGATGTCCTCGAGCATGGCCTTGCGGCGATCGCCAAAGCCAGGAGCCTTGACGGCAGCGCACTGCAGGGTGCCGCGCAGCTTGTTCACCACGAGAGTCGCGAGGGCTTCGCCTTCCACGTCTTCCGCGACGATGATGAGTGGTTTGCCGAGCTTGGCAATCTGCTCGAGCAACGGGAGCAGGTCCTTCATCGAGCTGATCTTCTTCTCGTGAATCAGGATCAGCGCGTTTTCCATGATGCATTCCATGCGCTCGGGATCGGTGATGAAGTAAGGGGACAGGTAGCCGCGGTCGAACTGCATTCCTTCGACGACTTCCAGCGTGGTTTCCATGGTGCGGGACTCTTCCACGGTGATGACGCCGTCTTTGCCGACCTTCTTCATGGCTTCGGCGATGATGCCGCCGATCTGCTTGTCGTTGTTGGCGGAAATGGTGCCAACCTGGGCGATCATGTCGCCCTTGACGTCTCTGTGCAGCTTCTTGATTTCGTCGATGGCTACTTCAACGGCCTTGTCGATACCGCGCTTGAGAGCCGTGGGGCTCGCGCCGGCAGCAACGGTCTTCACGCCTTCGCGGAAGATGGCCTGCGCCAGAACGGTCGCGGTGGTGGTGCCATCGCCAGCCACGTCGCTGGTCTTGGAAGCCACTTCACGCACCATCTGTGCGCCCATGTTCTCCAGTGGGTCGCGCAGTTCGATTTCTTTTGCTACGGTTACGCCGTCCTTGGTGATGATGGGGGCGCCGAACTTCTTCTCGATCACCGCGTTGCGGCCCTTGGGGCCGAGGGTGATCTTTACTGCATCCGCTAGAGCATTCACGCCGCGCAGAATCGCCTGGCGCGAAGCTTCTCCGGTAACAATCTGCTTCGCCATTGCTTGATTCCTCCTGAAATTTTCTACTGAATTCCTTGCTGTACTACGAGCCGGCGCTAAGGCCAGCTTCCCACTTCCGATATCTGATATCCGTTATCTGTTATCGGACTTTCCTTACTTCTTCGCTGCCTTGGCCGCGCCGCCCAGCTTCGCGAGAATTTCTTCTTCGCGCAGAATGAGGAGCTCTTCGCCTTCAATCTTGATTTCCGAGCCGCTGTACTTGCCAAACAGCACCCGATCGCCGACGTTCACGTCCAAAGGAACACGCTCGCCCTTCTCTCGCTTGCCTGCGCCGACAGCAATGACTTCGCCTTCCTGCGGCTTTTCTTTTGCGGAGTCGGGGATGATGATCCCGCCCTTGAGGGTTTCCTTCTCTTCAATGCGCTTCACGATTACACGGTCGTGGAGCGGTGTAAGATTGACTGCCATCTTGAACAACCTCCATAAGTGAACTGATAGTTGAGAATGCAGTGGTGCGGAGTACGGAAGACTGAGGGTTTAGCACTCCTTGCAGCCGAGTGCTAATATAGCAAGAATTTGTGTCGTGTCAAGCAATTTCCCGACGATTTGAGTGGTTTCCACTCATGGCCCGCTCGACATGGCGGAATTAATAGCCTTTGTTTACATTAGTTTGCAGGCGCAAGATTTTCCTTGCACTTAGGTATTTGCCCTGCCTTCGCCATGCGGATAGACTCTGGTGGCAACCGTACCGATGCGTCTTCTGCTCTATCTTCGACTCACCTACTTGACCGCCGGCACACTACTGTCGTTTTTCTGGATGGTGGTGATTTTAGGCCACAGACGGCAGCGAAATTTCGAGCGCATTTTCTTTTTTCTCTGCCTGGCACTCGTCTGTTTTTTCGGGTGCAGCCTGCTGGCGCTGAATGCGCAACTCTATTACGGCGAGATTCCCGGAGGGCTGAGAGTTTTCGCGTGGAGTTTCCTGTGTCTGGGTCTGGTGACGATTCCGTCGCTCGCCTTGGGTTTGCACGTTGAGTATGCAGGCCTGCGAGGAATGCTTCAGTCGGAAAAGAAGAAGCACTTTTGGACTGCCTTATCTTATCTATCGTTGGCGTTTCTCCTGTCTCCGCTCATCGGGGCATTGCGGCTTCACAGCAGAGTGGATTTTGAGAAGCCGAGTCACGCCTTGGGGCTTGGATTTCAGTTGTGGCTCGCTGCCTCGCTGCTCGCGGCGGCGTTTTGGCAATGGAGGTTCGCCCAGGCTGCGCCAGATAAAGACCAAAAACGATTTCACACTGCGATCGAGGCAGTCCTTCTCGGGATCTGCGGCCTGTTCGTGACGATGGTAGCGCTTCAGCGTTTTTCTCCCGGCAGCTCATCGGGCGTGATTTCCGCGTTGGTGATGATCCTGGCGCTCGTTCCATTTGGAGTGCTGATCGGCAATGTGCAGCGCTTCAACTTTTTGCAGATCGGCCGCCAGCGAAATCTGATCTACGCAGTGTTTCTCACTTTTTTGGCGTTGCTGTACTTGAGCCTGGTGCGCCGGGCAAGCCTGTGGCTTGATGCCTACCTGCCTCCAGAGGCGACGGCCGCATTGTTACTGTTTCTTCCGGTGGTTTTCCTTGAGCCATTGCAGCGCACAATGCGCAGGTTGCTGCAGCAGACTGCGCAGAAAGAGCTGGATCATGCGCACAAGTTAATCGGCCCCATTAACGAATCGGCCCGGCTGGGGGACATCTCGAAGCTCACCGCGTTTACCGAGAAATGGATTAGAGACGAGTTGCAACTGGCTGAAGTCGAGATCCATATAGACAATAACGACTCCGTTCCCAAGCATCCGAGACACAATCTTCAGGACATTTTCGACATACGAAGGGGAGGCCAGCTACTTGGAACACTCAGCGTGAAACCCCATGGCGCGATGATTTCGGGTGAAACCTACGCAGCACTCGAAATGGTTTGCGAACAGTTACCAGCGGCCTTTGACCTGTGCCAATCGATTGGGCAAAAACTGGAGTTGGAGAGGGAACTGGCAGAACGCGAGAGGCTGGCGCTGGTCGGCCAAATGGCCGCGAGCATTTCGCACAATCTCAAGAATCCCTTGGGCTCTATCAAGACCATCCTGCAAGTGCAGTTGGAAAGTCCCGAATTGCCGGCGACGATGCGGCGGGAAACACAGATGGTTCTCGAAGAGATCGGCAGATTATCCGCGAAGCTGAACCAGTTGTTGCAATTCAGCAGGCCAGGTGTCCGAGGCGGAAGCACCGCGGGGTGTTGCGACGCAGGGCGGGTGGCCGATGATGTGGTAAGCGTGTTTCGGCACGAGGCGGACGCAAAAGGGGTTCACGTAGAGTTGCGAGGGCCGGAGGGGGCTTGCGTGGTGGCCGCTAGCGCTGAGGCCATGAATGACATCCTTTCCAATGTGCTGTTGAACGCAATCGAGGCAGCGGAGCGCGGCGGACACGTCCGCCTGGACTTTCACGGCATGGATGGCCAGTGCATCCTGAACGTAGAAGACGATGGCCCGGGCGTTCCGCTGCGGCTACAACCCAAACTGCTTCAGCCGTTTTTTACCACCAAGGCGCGAGGCACAGGGCTAGGGCTTTCCATCGTGCAACGTCGCTTGGAAGAAGTTGGCGGTCATATAAGCGTGCAAAGTCCAATTGCGCATGATCGCGGTACCTCTTTCCAGCTGGCAATCCCTCTTGCGACTTCAGCTCAGCGAAGGGAGAAATCCCAATGAGCCATCGTGCCTTTGCTGCATCTCCCGCCACGGGCTCTTCTTGGCACACTAGACAACCGAGTCACGGGGAGACGTTGCCGGGATGCCTGACGCTTCGCGATACTTCTGATTATGGCCGCAGTCATGACACTTCCGGTCGAAAACAGCGCAGCGCAGAGCGCTCCCGAACCCTCGCGAAGAGCCCTTTATCTGGCTCTGTTTCTCGTCGCGTTTGTATTGCGCTTCGGCTTCGTGTTGGTGAAACACACGTACATCTCAGCTCCCGGCTCAATCTTGCCCTTCGGAGCCGAGATTTGCAGCATCGCCGAGCGTATCGTCGAAGGACGAGGTTACAGTTCTCCGTTTTACATCGAGACAGGGCCATCGGCCTGGGTTGCACCCGTTTACCCGCTTTTGGCGGCAGCAGTATTTCGCCTCTTTGGGGTCTTCTCGCAGGCTTCCGCCGTCGTGCTCCTGTTCCTGCAATGCTTGATGGCAGCGGCCACCAGCGTCTCGATTTGCGCTCTCGGCACTCGCTGCTTCGGCGCGCGTGTCGGTTTCTGGGCGGCTTGGATCTGGGCGGCGAGCCCCATTTTCTTTCGCTGGCCGGTGTCTTGGATTTGGGACTTCACGTTAACCGCGTTGCTGATGTCAACGCTGTTGATTCTGACGTTAGATGCCGCGGAAAAGGGCACGCTCCGCTCGTGGCTGTTGCTAGGAGGGGTGTGGGCGCTGATGGCTTTGACCAATCCCGCGCCTCTGACCGTCATGCCCTTTTCGTTCGCATATGCGGCCTACCGCAATCACAAAGCTGGCTGCCAATGGATTCGCAGGGCCGTTATGGGAGCGACTCTATTCGTGGTGGTGGTTTCCCCATGGCTGATTCGCAATTACGCCGTGTTCGGACATCCGGTATTTTTCCGCAGCAATTATTGGTTCGAGTTCCACCTGGGCAATTTTCACTACAGCAACGGCATGGGGTTCAGCGGCAAGCATCCCAACAACAATCCTCGCGTGCTTGTGAAGTATGTTCGGCTGGGCGAATGGCAGTTTATCGAGGATGCAAAGCAAGAAGCATTTCAGTTTGTCCGGGAATATCCCGGGGAATTTGCGGATCTCACGCTGCATCGTACCTGGTGGTTCTGGGACGGTTGGCCAACGCGCTTCCAGACCTACGAATGGTGGGTTCCGTGGAAGTTCTGGCCGCTTTCCGCGGTCGGCTGGCTGGGACTCATTTTCGTCTTAACGCGGCGTCCACCCGGCTGGATTCTCTTTGCCGCACTGCTGCTCATTTACCCGCTGCCGTACTACTTCGCCTATCCCAACGCGAAATATCGGCACGCCGTCGAACCGGAATTGCTCTTGCTCGGCGTCTATTTCGTTTCCGTGCTTTGGGGAGAAATTGCTGCGCGGCGCGCCCTGGCCGCAATTCGCTAGTCCGTTTCCCACCTGAAAATGCGCGGTCGAAGGATCTCTTCGAATGAAAACTATTCTTGTGGTCGACGACGAACCCGCTGCTCGCTATGCCTTGCGGCGCGCTCTTGAGAGCCGTTACCGGATAGTCGAAGCAGATTCGGCGGCGGCGGCGCGGTCGGCGTTGGC
>DASXLU010000183.1:0-6304 GCA_036496065.1 Candidatus Acidiferrum sp. | reverse complement strand
AGTTCGCCTTTGCCGGTAACGTCCCAGGCCAAACCTACGCGCGGAGCGAAGGCATTCCACTGCGTGGGGATTAGGCCGTCAGGAACGCCTTTGTCGCCTGGATACAACAAACCCACTGGCGCAGTGGGAAATACAGTCGATTGGCGGCCGGGAATCCACAAATTCTGACGATTGCGATTTTCCGTGTAGGGCGAAGGTACTTCGTAGCGGAGACCGTAATTTACGGTGAGGCGCGGAGTAACTTTCCAGGTGTCTTGCGCATAAAGATTGAAAGCGTGGCCACGCAGGTTGCGGGAAAAATCGCCTCCGCCCTGCAGAAAAAAGACGGGCTGGCCGAAGAGAAAGCTGGCGAAGGAATTGTTCACCGGGAACGTGGAGAAGACGAAAAAGCCGTTGGTGGCAATGCCCTGGAGCACGTTGATCTGATCGTATTGGTAGCCGCCGCCAAATTTGAGTTGATGCTTGCCATTGACCCAGGTGAGCGAGCCCGAAAAATCGTAGGAGTTCTGGTAAGTGTTGCGCGGTCCGGTAATCGGATCGCCGATCGAAGCGTATCCACCGACCTGAACGAACGGCGGGCCGATCGCGGTTTCCAGAGTTGGTGCATAGGCAAATCCCAAGCTGGCGGGATCGGTGTGGTTCAAATGCTGGTCGAGCAGAAATTTATTTCGCAAATACGACACGCGAAGAATTCCCAGAACTGCTGGCGTGAAGGTGTGAGTTTCTTGCGCGACGAAATTCTGATCGCGCTGATTTTCTCCCACGGGGAAACCAGGCACATTGGCTCCCGAGGTGGAAAGTGGGTCGGTCTGATCGCGCTGCCCGAAGCTGTAGCGGAAGTTGAGCACATCGCGCTGGGTGAGGAAGTGATCCAGGCGCACGCCAAATTGATCGGTATTGCCGGTGAGACTCTGTGTGCCGACGAAAGTGAACGGGCCGGAATTGGCGTGGGGGTAAAACGGCAGCAGATTTTGCGAAATTGGATTGATGAAAGGCAAAACGTTGTTGGGAATAGGCTGGCCTGAGAATTCATTGAAGAGCTGGCCACTTTGGCTGAGCTGGCCGGTCGAATTGTCGATGCACAGTCCTTGGGAATTGAAGGTACCGTTGTTGAGCGGGCACTGATCGCCGAAATTGCCGGTACGTTCGGCGTCTGATGGGACGGTGGTGCGGGTCGTTTCGCCTTGACGGTTGCGCAAGCCTTCGTAGTAAACGAAGAAAAACGTTTTGTCTTTGCGGACCGGCCCGCCGAACGTTCCGCCGAACTGGTTGCGCTTGAGCGGCTCGACGCTATCGGCGAAGAAACTCTTTGCGTCCATGGCGTTGTTGCGAAGAAATTCCCACGCGGCGCCATGAAAGTTGTTTGTTCCGGAACGGGTAATAATGTTGGTGGTTGAGCCGGTGCTATGACCAAATTCCGCGTTGGCAGTGTGGGTGAGGATGCGAAACTCCGCGATCGCGTCTACGGGAGGCTCGAGCACGAAGCCGCCGTCAACAGTATTGAAATTGTCCGCGCCATCGATCAGGAAATTGTTGGATTCTGGGCGCTGGCCATTGACCGCATAGGCCTGGCCTTCGCGCAGGGTGCCGCCTGCCTGTTCGAGGCCGGGAGTAATGGGGACGACTCCTGGTTGGAGAAGGCCGAGTTGCGTGAAGTGGCGACCGTTTAGAGGAAGATCGAGCACTTCGCGCTCTCCGATAGTCTGGCCGAGGCTCGTTGATGTGCTCTCGACAACGGGTGCGTCGGCTTTGACTTCAATCTGCTGCGTTGTGGTGCCGACAGTGAGATGAATCGCTAGCGTGGCAGTTTGATTCACGTCCAAGGAAATTCCATCCTGGCGGTACTTCTTGAATCCCTTGGCTTCGGTTTCCAGGTGGTAGTGGCCTACCGGCAATTCGAGCAGGACGTAGGTGCCTTGCGAGTCGCTGAAGGCTGTGCGTTGCAGCCCGGTCTCGGACTGGATGGCGGTAACCTTGGCGCCGGAGACGACCGAGCCGCTTTCATCGATGACGGACCCGCGTATGCTGGCAGAAATATCTTGTGCGTGCGCATTTGTGATGCAAAGAAATGCGGACAGCAGCAAGGAACTCCATTTAGCGAAACCGCTCATGCGATTCTCCCGTTCCTTTAGGCGAACTACCGCGGACACACTGGTGCGTGTGTCTCAAGCAGGCGCGATGCGCGCTTGGACTTAGTCCTCGACACTGCTATTTGAAAAGATCCTTCCCCGTTGAAGGATTCGAGCACACCGATAAACTTCAGGGGAGGATACGGGGCGGGTGGGCGAGAGGCAATAATAGAAAGAGACTAGAGAGTGGTGGGGCGAGCGCTTGAAAAGTGAAGAGTTGTCGTGGGCGGCTAGTTTGTCTTTCTTTCAAGTGGTCTTGTTGACGTTGAATGGTTGCCAGGATTCCTCCGCTGCGCGACGGCTGAGAGGCGCCGCCGCTCCGGTCGGGTTGACAGGATGGAGTCAAGACGCGGGGATCGAAGAGAGATTCCTCGGGCAAACGTCGCCCTGGGAATGACGGGCTAGCGGGGGTAGAGCGGTGAAAGATGTGCTAGGAGTGATCGATTAAGCGGTGGTGGATGGCGTAGAGGGCCAGTTCGAGGCGGTCGGAAACGCCGAGTTTGTCAAAGATGTTGTGCAGGTGATTCTTTACAGTTTGCTCGGAGATGAAGAGCTTCTCGCCGATTTCCTTGTTGCGGAAACCCTGGGCTACGAGCTGAACGATTTCTTTTTCGCGATCGGAGAGCAGCGGCTTTTCGCGGCGCGGTCCGGCTTCGGAAGATTTGGAGAAAGCTTTCATGACTTCCGCGGTCATGCGATTGTCGAGCCAGATTTCTCCGGCGTGAACGCGATGAATGCTCTTCACCAAAAGGTCGGTGGCGGATTGTTTGAGCACAACGCCGCGAGCGCCTAAGCGCATAGCGCGAACGACATCACGGTCGTCTTCGGCAGCGGTCAGAACGATCACCCGGGTGGGAGTCTGGTCGAAGTTTACTTCTTCGAGTACCGCGAGGCCGTCTTTATCGGGCATGCGCAAATCGAGCAAAAGAATGTCTGGTTTGAGCTTGGCCAACAGCTTGATGCATTCGGCACCGTTTTGCGCCTCGCCGACGATGACGATTTCTTCATCGCCGTCCAAAAGTTTACGCAGGCCGTCACGGAAAATTGCGTGATCATCGGCCATCAAGACACGTATTTGTTGTTTGGTCTTCGCCATATTAGCCGAGCGGAACCTCGATCGTTAGACGCGCCCCATGCCCTGGGTTTGACTCGACGGTCAAAACTCCCCCGACCGTGCGTGTTCTTTCCTTGATGGAAATCGGACCCAGCCGCAGGCGGTCGAGCTCATCCCCGGTGAATCGACCTGCGAAGCTGAACCCTTCGCCGTTATCGTCCACAACCAAAACGAGCCGGCTGTCATCCTGCGTCAGTTTTACCACGACATGGGAAGCCTTAGCATGCTTTTTTATGTTGTTAAGTGCTTCTCGGTAAATCTGGAAAATCTCCCTACAAACGCGGTCGGGAGCGTGCAATTCGGCCGAATCCACGAGTAAATCAAGGGCCAGCGTGGACTCGTTGCGGAAGCGCTCGCCAAAGCCGCGCATCAGATCGACGAGATCGGCGGACTGGACGCGCAAGGGACGCAGGTCGGTAACCATGTGGCGAAGCTCCCCGCCCTCGTTTTTGACGGTCTGCTGCAGGGACGAAAGGCCGGCTTCGACCTGATCGGGCTGGACGGTCACTTTGCGGCGGAGCACGTCGAGCTGAATCTCGATGCTTAGGAGTGTTTGCAGGATGCCGTCGTGCAGGTCGCGCGAGATTCGGGAGCGTTCGGCTTCGATGGCGCGGGCGCGGAGATGGCGCAGAAGAAAGACGTTTTCGAGGGAACCGCTGACGTGGCGGGCGATGCGTTCGAACCAAGCCAAATCGTCTTTGGAAAAGGGCATCTGGCCGGGCTTGCGATTGACCAGAAATAAGCGGCCAGCGGGATGACCGTCCTGATAGAAGGCGACGGTGAGGAGATTGCGGATGCCGAATTCGGTCTGCGTGGGACCAGGGATGCGGGGCAGCACTTTTAGGGTGGCACCGTTGCGGCGATCCCAGCCGAAACCGGAGCCGCGGCCATCGAGAGAGTTCCAGCAGACGGAGGCTTCCATGTCGTCGAGAAGAAAACCGTCGGCGCGGGTAACTGGAAGATTGTCGGGGATGAGGCGCTCGCTTTCGCCGGCCTTGAGTTGCCAGAGGAAAATGCGCTCGAGGTCGGTGTCGCGGAAAGCGAGCAGGGCGCCCTCGGTGTGAAATTCGGCGGCGATTTCTTCGAGCATGAGCCGCAAAGATTCGGCCAGGCCGAGTTCGACATGCATGGTGGTGGAAAGTCGCGCGAGGAAATCCTGCTGAGTGGCGAACTGGCGATTGCGGTCTCCGAGGAAGGCCATGCCCGCGGCGCCGAGCATGGATGCCGTCAAAAAAGGAAGAGAGTACAGCAGAACATAGCTGCCGTTGAGCGGCTGGGCGCGGTGCATATCGAGGGCAACTGCGAGGAGCAGCAACGCGAAACAAAGTGTGAGCGAAAAACGAAGATTGAGCCGATATGATGCGGCGAAAGCGACAAAGAAGAGCAGAAACCACGCGGGCATGACTTCGGGTGAAACGTAGAGAAAGATCCCGACTACGATGACGTCGCATAGAAGAGGAAGACGCCAGTTGTAGCGGCGGAGCGCGCGTTCGATGCCGAGGATGGCGAGGGAGAGAACGAGATAAGCGATAAGAAAGGCGAGTGATCGTTTGACTTCGCGAGCAGGATGCAATTCTAGCAGGCACAAGGTAGAGAGCAGCGCGATGACGGGTCGCGCATAGGCGAGTTGCACATCAAAATGCAGACGATCTGATGGTTGCGGATTCATGCACGGGGACAGATTGCCCATTTTTGCTGCTGCGGTCACGTCCTACCCGAGACATGACCTTACGAGGTTCAGTTTAACAAGCGGATTCCTGTTGCAGGACACGACGAGGCCGCGCGTTTCCACATTGTTAAGAGCTAATCGGGCAATCCCGGAACGCCTAGGCAGCGATAGGACGTGTTCTACCCCGCAAGGTTTGCGGCATCCAGTGATCGGCAGTGAATGTTCCAGATGGGCATGGGAACGGACGTTCAGGCGGCGGATCGACGACGAGTCGGTACTGCCGGAAGTCTACGCAGCATATCCAGCACTTTCTTGGCTTTTTGTGCGCGCAGCTTCTTCCAATCTGTGCCTGCTCGTTTGTTTGCCAGATCAGTGAGAAAGGCCCATTCCGGGTTGGGGCTCTTGTGCTGGGTGCGAGCTTTCTGCCACGCGTTGGCAAATTCTTTGAATGTGGGCGCATTCCCTTTGGACCAGAAATCTCTGGCGAGAATTCTGGCGATGGCGCCGTCTTGAAATTTTCCGCCAGTGAGGCTCTTTAGAAGCGCAATCATGTGGAGGTTATTTTTGTCGTACTGCCCATAAAATAATTTGTTGCTCGCTGCTAATTTTTTGGGCGGCGGGTCGAAACACAACACGCTTGCCGGAAAGCACGTAGCTCGCTGCACCTTGCCAGTCTTCAGAAAATGCCGCAAGCGTTGCAGGATGATGCCTTTGCGATCGGGCTCGGAAGTTTTTCGGTGCTGTGCGGCGGCGGCTGTGATGGTGATTGTGTACGGAATGCCATGCTTTTTGCAGATCGACTGAATTTCGGCCATGTGCAGGTAATTGAGGTTGTGAAGCAGAAGCCGTTGCTCTTCTTTGCTCAAGATGGAAATCAGCGATCGCATCGCGTCGTATTGAAATTCCTGGAGGTTGGCTGGAAGAGTAGCACTCTTCCCATCGTTCTCTCGCCTTTGTCTCGCTCTTTTTCCAGCCCCTAGCCCATGATAAACTTTGATGCAGTGGTGGGAGTAGCTCAGCTGGTAGAGCGTCGGTCTGTGGCACCGAATGTCGCGGGTTCAATCCCCGTCTCCCACCCCAAACCTACCTGACTCACTTCCCGCAATATATCTGCTCTAACTTGTATTTCTCGAAGATTCGGCCAGCTGTGAGCAGAACTATATTCTCGGTCTTTGCCTGGGCAATCAGCATCCTGTCAAAGGGATCGCGGTGGTGATTAGGCAATTGGGCGGCCTCGATCGCGTGTTGAAACGTTATGTCTAGCGGTTTCAGACCCAGTCCGCGAACAACCTCCGCGATAAACGCGGCCGGCTGCATATGCAGAGGAAGATTTCCGAGCGCGTATTTGATGGCGATCTCCCACGCTGTAGCTGATGAAAGGTACAACGTGGA
>DASXLU010000182.1:0-5715 GCA_036496065.1 Candidatus Acidiferrum sp. | reverse complement strand
GTCGACCGCAACACCCGCACCAGTTCCTTTGCATATGGTCGCGCTGCCAACGCCGCTTCCTGCGCACGCCGCAAACGCGCCGCCGCCACAAACTTCATCGCTCGGGTAATCTGCTGCGAGTTCTTTACCGAGCGGATGCGGCGCCGAAAATCGAGTAGTGTAGGCATAAAGTTCTAGTGCGTCCGCTCGCCTAGGCCTTCGCTCCCGCTTCCACCGCGGCCGTGAAGCGGTCTTTGAAGCCGTCCAAGGCCTTCTTGATGTTCGCCTTGATTCCGTCGTCCAGCGCTTTCTTGCTGGCGATGTCCTGCAAAATATTCGGGTGATTGGTTTCCACGAATTGCACGAATTCCTTCAGGAAGCGCCGCACTTCCGGCACCGGGATGCTGTCCAGCGGGCCGCTCGTCGCCACGAACAACTCCAGTACCTGCTTTTCAACCGTCAGCGGCTCGTACTGATCCTGCTTCAACACTTCGGTCAGCCGTTGTCCGCGTGCCAACTGCGCTTGCGTCGCCTTGTCCAACTGGTCCGAGCCAAACTGCGCGAACGCTGCCAGTTCGCGATACTGCGCCATGTCTAACCGCAAAGTGCCTGCCACCTGGCGCATCGCCTTGATCTGCGCGTTGCCGCCCACGCGGCTCACGGAAATACCAACGTTAATCGCAGGACGTATGCCCGCGTTAAATAAGTCCGACTCCAGGTAAATCTGCCCGTCGGTAATGGAAATTACGTTCGTCGGAATGTACGCGGATACGTCGCCGGCCTGCGTCTCAATAACCGGCAACGACGTCAGCGATCCTCCGCCCAACTTGTCGTTCAATTTCGCAGCGCGTTCCAATAAACGCGAGTGCAGATAAAACACGTCGCCCGGAAACGCCTCGCGTCCCGGTGGACGCCGCAGCAGTAGCGAAATTTCTCGATACGCCTGCGCGTGCTTCGATAAGTCGTCGTAGAACGTCACCGCGTGCCGCTTGTTATCGCGGAAATATTCGCCCATCGCGCATGCCGCATACGGCGCAATGTATTGCAGCGAGGCTGGCTCCGCCGCCGAAGACGCCACGATGATTGTGTACTCCATCGCTCCGGCGTCGGTCAGCACCTTCAGCACTTGCGCAATCGTCGAGCGCTTCTGCCCGATGGCGCAATAAATGCAAATCACGCCGCTGTTCTTCTGGTTGATGATCGTATCCAGAATTACGGCGGTCTTTCCCGTCTGGCGGTCGCCAATGATCAATTCACGCTGCCCGCGCCCGATCGGAATCATCGAGTCGATCGCTTTGATACCGGTCTGCAGCGGTTCGCGCACCGGTTGCCGATCCAACACGCCCGGCGCAATGCGCTCCAGCGGATTCCGCTGCTTCGTCGCGATTGGCCCCTTCTCGTCTTCCGGCCCGCCCAGAGGATTCACCACGCGTCCGATCAACTCATCGCCCACCGGCACCGACATAATCGTGTTCGTCCGGCGAACAATGTCGCCCTCTTTCAATTCCGACGATTCGCCCAGCAGCACCGCGCCCACTTCTTCTTCTTCCAGGTTCAATGCGATGCCGAACACGTCATGCGGAAACGCCAGCATCTCGCCGGCCATGGCCTTCTCTAGCCCGTGAATGCGCGCAATGCCGTCGCCCACGCTGATCACCGAGCCGACTTCATCCACCGCCACGGTCTGCTCGTAGTTCGCGATCTGCTCTCGCAGAATTTTGCTGATTTCGTCTGCCCTGATCTTTGCCATGCCCGCTCCGTTCCCGAATCTCTACTCTGCCGCCAACTGCTCGCGCATGTGGTCCAACTGCGTGCGTACCGACCCGTCGTACACCGTGTCTCCGATGCGCACCCGCGCACCACCTAGTAATCCCGGCTCCAGCGAATACTTCGCTTGAATCTTCTTGCCCGTCTTGCGCTCCAGCGTTTGCAGCAACTGCTTCTTCTGCGACGCACTCAACTCCATCGCCGACACAATTTCCGCTTCCGCCACTCCCTGCCGTTGCCGCACTACTTCCTGAAACGATTTCGTTATTTCCGGCAACAGCGCCGTGCGTCCGTGGTCAATCACCACGAACAGAAAATTGCGCACGATCTTGCTGGCGCCTATCCGAGCCGCCAATTTCTCCACCACTCCGTGCTTCGCTTCCTTGCTGATTGCCGGGCTCTCCAGAAAATTCCGCAGCTCCGCGGATTCGCTGTACGCGCCCGTTAATTCCATCAACTGGCTCAACGCGGGATCGGCGGCACCCTGTTCCAGCGTAATATCCGCCAGCGCGTTCGCATACTGCAGGCTTGCCGATTTCAATTCGGCCTCCCCTGCAAACTCTGCACGAAATTGTCGATCATGGTTTCTTGAATGGCGGGCGTCATCTTGTCCGCAACCTGCTTTTCTGCTCCGTCCACTGCCAGCTTCGCGGCCAAAGCCTTCAACTCCACGCGCGCCGCGTGTTCCGCCGCTTCCACTTCCGCCCCCGCAGCCACACGGATCTTTTCTGCGTCAGACTGCACGAGCGCCTTCAACCGCTCAACCTCTGCCGCCGCCTCGCGCTCCGCCATGCGACGAAACTCCGCAATTTCCTTTTCCAGATTAGTAAGTTTGGCCGCCGCTTCCTGCAATTTGCGCTCGGCTTCGGACTTGGCCGCGTTCGCCTTGGTGATCTCCGAACTGATCTTCTCCGCATTCGACCGGAACCACGGCGGCAGCACTTTGCCAAAAAGCCAGACTGCCAGAATCACCAGGATGACAAAATGAATCCACTTGAAGATGTGGCCCGATGGCCCTTCGGCGGAATTTCCGCCTTCTTCCGCGGCTCGCGCGACCACGGCCAAAATCAAACTGACAACCAGCGGCAACAATACGCGGCCGCAAGCCTTCATTCTTCCCGTCATTGCGCCTCTCTCGTCGGCGTTGGCGGCGCTTCCAACACTCGTCCGGCAATTTCCGCTGACAGTTGCGGCACGCTCGTCTCGATTTCCTTCTTGGCCTCGTCGAACTCTCCGCCGATGCGCTCTTTCGCCGCGTTTACGTCCGCGTTCGCCTTGCCTCGGACATCTTTCAGCAACGCTGCGCGCTCATCCATCAACTTTTTGCGCGCTGCCTCTTGTTCCGCGTACACCTTGGCCTTGGCATGTCTCAACTGCTCTTCGTAGTGCTGCACCTTATCCTTCGCCACGGATTGCGCGCTCTCCGCTTCTTTCTGCGCACCCAAAGTCCGCGCGTCACGTTCCGCCATTACTTTCAGAAGAGGTTTGAAGAATAGGGCTCGCATTACCAGGTAAAAAATCAGGACGATCACTGCTACGGGCACAGCGCGGAGGAACAGTTCGCCGATTTGGTGAACCAGACTTGGCATTAAATTGTTTCGCCTAAAATTTCAGGATGGCAGCCACGCCGTTCCCCGATAGGAGCATACGGTGGGCCTGAAGCTGCCTCACAGAATTATTATTTATAACATCCGCCGCAACGCTCCGTCAACGCAACCTGCACCGTACAAACCGCGTTTTTCACAATTTTCGCTATACTAATCGTTCTTCCCTTTCGAGCTTTCCGTCCGTCATTTTGCGCACCCTGAGGCCTCGATGACCAAAACCTGGCAGACCAAACTCATCCACTCCGACGCTAAAATCCCCCAGGGCTACAAGTCTCTCGCCACGCCGGTCTATCGCGGCTCCACCACCGTTTTTCCCTCCGCTGCCGCTGTCCGCGACACTTGGGACCAGCACCGCGTGGGATACACTTACGGACTTTACGGCACTCCCACCGCTCTCGAACTCGCCGCGCGCATCTGCGAACTCGAAGGCGGCACGCACACCATTCTCGCCCCCGGCGGTCAGGCCGCCATCTCTCTCATCAACCTCGCGCTGCTCAAAACCGGCGACCACATCCTCGTCCCCACCAGCGTTTACTTCCCCAACCGCAAGCTCACCACGCACCTGCTCGCCCGTTTCGGCGTCACCTGTACATTTTACGAGCCCGCCATCGGCGCAAACATCTCTTCGCTCATTCAAGACAACACCAAGCTCGTTTGGACCGAAAGTCCCGGCTCTATCACCATGGAAGTTCAAGACCTCCCCGCCATCGTCGCCGCCGCGCACGCTCGCAATGTTCGCGTCGTCCTCGACAACACTTGGTCCGCCGGCGTCCTGCTTGACGCTTTTGCTCACGGCGTCGACATCACCATGCAAGCCGTCACCAAATATATCGGCGGACACAGCGACCTGCTTCTCGGCTCCGTCACCGTGCGCGACGACGGCCTCTACGAGCGCCTCGGTTCCGCCCAGCAGGTTCTCGGCCTTGCCGTTTCTCCCGACGATTGCAGCCTCGCCCTTCGCGGACTGCAAACTCTGGCCGTGCGCCTTTCCGCCATCGAGAAATCCGCGCTCGCCATTGCCACGTGGCTCAGCCAGCGTCCCGAAGTCGAAGCCGTCCTCCATCCCGCGCTACCATCCTGCACAGGGCACGAATTCTGGAAGCGCGATTTCCTCGGCAGCTCCGGAGTGTTCTCGCTGGTCTTCAAGCCCGGGCCATCGCAGCAGCACGTCTACGCCTTCGTCGACGCCCTAAAACTTTTCAAGGTCGGCTATAGCTGGGCCGGCGTAACCAGTCTCGCCGTTGCCTACGATATCGGCCGCATTCCCGGCCGCCCCCCGTACGACCATCGCATCGTCCGCCTCAACATCGGCCTCGAATCCACATCCGACCTCATCGCCGATCTCAATCAGGCACTCTCAACTCTGCACTCGTGATTTTTCCTGCGAGGATTCAAACCCCACCCATCTACAGGATTCCGGGGATTAGACGAGTTCCCTAAGTGTTCTACCTTTGACCTGTGGCACAGGCATTCCTGCCTGTGCTCTTGGGTTTGCAAGCAGGCCAACCCAATTCTATCTTTCGCATGTGGCACAGACACTCCTGTCTGTGCTCTTGGGCTTGCAAGCAGACCCAGCCGTTAACAAATTTTCTGGCGGTTAACTCGACCGACTTCTTTTCCAAGGAGCATCCTGATGAGCACTTCCGCGCCCATTTCCTCCGCCGGAGGATTTCATAGCTTCGCCGGACGAGCGTCCCAACTGGTTGGCTCCAAGTGGGCCTTCACCTCCGCGGTCTTGCTGATCGCCCTATGGGCCATCACCGGCCCGATCTTCCACTACTCCGACACTTGGCAGTTGGTCATCAACACCGCTACCACGGTCATCACCTTCTTGATCGTGTTCCTTATCCAAAACACTCAGAATCGCGATGCGCGCGCCATCCATCTGAAACTCGACGAAATCATCCATGCCCTCGGCAGAGCCCGCAACGACATGATCCAGATCGAAAATCTGTCCGACCAAGACTTGCAAGACCTAGCCGAGCGTTTCTCGAAGATCCGCCTGGACTACGTCGAGCACGCCGCCCACAAAGCCGCAAAAATCCACGAAGCCCTATCCGAAACCGCAGCAACCGCACCGCTTACCAGCCCCAACAGCACACCCGCCAAATCCAAAAACTAAATTTGCACTTGTAGGAGCGCCTTCTGAGGCGAGCCGCGATTGCCGATGCTAGCTCACAGACTGACGTCGCTCGTCGATGACGTCTCTATTGACGTGACTTCCGTCTAGCCCCGTCATTCCGAGCGAAGCGAGGAATCTCTCTTCATTTTTTCGTCTTCGTCTCGCGTGGTTTTGTAGGTCGCGGTTTTAACCGCGACATTCAGCCGCCCAAAAAAAACAGGGCTTTAGCCCCTGAGGGTT
>DASXLU010000181.1:0-4510 GCA_036496065.1 Candidatus Acidiferrum sp. | reverse complement strand
ATTATCGGCGACGTTCGCGGCGCGTATGGGAATGCAAAGATCGGCAATCCCGTCACTCCCACATCCCCCTTTCTGAATTTCAAGCCACAAATCTCCGAGTACCCGTTCATGGGCGGCGTGGCATACCGGCTATATGCAAAGGAAAAAATCGCGGTGAGCGTCACAGGTGAGGGTGGAGCGGCTCTGGGCAAGTTCGATGGGGACCTCAAGGGATTTCAGTCCAGAGATTTCGGTCTGTGGCAGTCGGCCACGAAGCCGGCCTTCAGCGTTGGCGCGAACATTGATTACAACTTTTACCCGAACCTGGCCTTCCGTGTGTCGCCGACCTATGTCGGAACGTTCTTCCGATTGGATCCCACCGATACCTTGCATGGCCCTCCGGGCACGATTCAGAATAACTTTGGATTCAACATGGGCCTGGTTTATCGCTTCGGAACGATCAAGTAACCGGTCCACCAAATAAAGCGGCGGTCTCGATCACCTGTATCGAGACCGCTCTTTGTTTCCGCGCCTCGTCATTTGAGCGTATAGGAAACACCTGTCACAAACTGGAGGCTGTTGTTATTGAACCCGACCGCAGGATTGCTGAGGTAGTTATCGAGCAAATTCAAGTTGAGGCTGAACCGTTTGTAGGTTGGCACTTGCACTCCGGCCGCAAAGATAGCTGAATAGATGCTTAAGTTGTTCCACGACGGAATAAACGTTCCACTCTCCGTGAAGATGATCTTGGCGGGCAGAATCCGACGATACTGCTCAGTAAAACTAGAGCCGACCAGGCTGGTGTTCGGCGTAGGGGGCACGAAGTTCTGCCGTTCGTAGTGCACATCCGCCTTCACATCGAACTCCTGAACTGGAGTCTTGATCACCGTCCAGCCGAGACCGCCGCCGTAAATCTGTTGCAGGTCTAACCCTTGGGAGAAGTTGTGATCGAACGAAAGTCCAACCAATGCGTAAACTCTCTGAGTGAAGTATTTATCGTGCTCCGCGTCGGCGTGGAAGATGCTCGTCTTGGTGACTGAGGCCAAAGTTGGTGGGACTGTCTGCGGAATCGCGGGCTGCGTTATCTTGCCGTAGGTCTCCAGCACATTGATCGTAGTCCGGGTCCGTGGCGGAAGAAAGTCAACCGAAGGAATTAGCCGCGCCAGGTTGACAGCGAGAGTGTAATTTTGACCGGTTTGGGTTGACTCGATCACTGAGATTCCGCCCGAAATCGCCCCGTGCCATCCGTACCAGATCCCCGGATTGCTGGTGACCTCGGCGGTGTAGGTAGCATCGTCGATCAGGTTCGCCAGATTCTTGATCGGTATAGTTTCGGGAGCGCCCGACTTGGTGTCGGCCACTGAGATCACATTATCACTGTAAGTCATCGCACCTGGTTGCTTGGAAGTACGGGTGATCTTTTCGTCCTTCTTCAAGGCGACGAATTTACCATTGGCATGCAGCTCTTTGATCTTGTCTGCCGAAACCGTAACCTCGCCGACGACGTCGCTCTTGAAGATGAACGAATCGCCCGTGGCCCGCTCAAGGGTGCCGGTCAACTGATCGCCGTTAGTAAAAACGATCACATCGGGCGCTGGCTTCGCCGCAGCAGTTTGAGCCTGTACCGCCACCGTCTGGTGGAACAGCAGGCCCGAGACAAGACTCAAAACGAACAGGCTGTTCCACTTACCTAGCCTGCAGATCGGGGGCAGTTCGAGGTTTGGGATCATCCATTAAAAATAGCGTAGGTTTAAGAAGCTTCGACGAAGCTGAGGCGAAATATGGGCCCCTTTGTTCGTGTCATTGGAAAAATATTGCGTCTCGTCGGTATTTCGAGCCCGGAAGACTCGCGACCAAAGCCTGCCGCGTCCTCAGATCCACCTTCATGGCGCACGCCGAAACCGCCTCCTGCGAAGCCGTAAGACTTAGCTTGAGCGACGATAAGCTGGCATTATAGGCCGATGCAGGAGCGGTTCTGTGACCGAATGACCCAATGGTGGGAGCGTTATTGGCGTCGTATCGAATAACGAAGATGGTAGGCTTTGAAGGTGGCAATGTATCCCAAGCCGTTTCATTGTGGCCTCTCTCGCTTCCGCTTAATGTGCTTCGTCCTCGGAGTGATAGCGACAGTGTGTCCCTTCGCTAAGGCAGCGGAGCACGTCACGTTAAAGAACGGATTTGAACTGGATTGTGTGCGTCGCGAGATCGTCGGCGATAAGGTTCGGCTTTACTTTGCCGCCGAGGGATCTGGCGCAGCGGGAGATTCAAGCTATCTTGAGGTCGCAGCTGATTCGGTGGTTCGAGTGGAAACTGTCGCGGACGTGCCCAAACCGGCAGCTACTGTGAAAATGCCCAGTCCGGTGACGATCATGGCTGCACCGACAAAGGAAGAGATGCACGAGATGCTCGTTCATGCCGGCGCCCAGCACAACATCGACGAGGACCTGCTCGCCAGTGTGGTGCGAGCGGAGAGTGGCGGACAAGTGCGTGCGGTCTCGCGGGCCGGCGCCAAAGGACTGATGCAGTTGATGCCGGGAACCGCAAATGCGATGGGCGTCGATGATGCATTTCGACCGGATCAGAACATCTCGGGCGGAACAGCCTATCTGGACTCGTTGCTCACTCGCTATCACAATAACGTCGCCCTGGCGTTAGCTGCGTACAACGCAGGGCCGGGCGCCGTCGACAAGTATCACGGGATGCCTCCTTATCGCGAGACGCGGGAGTACGTAGCGCGAGTGATCCGTGAGTTCAACCGGCGAAAACAAATCGCCGCTCCGTTGACAGCGCAGACAAAATAGGCCGTATAGAGGCGCGCGGTCGAAGAGAGAGTAATGACAAAGCGTAATGGAATTCTTTGGGTGGCATGCGTTGCGGGGGTTGCAGTGCTCGTCTACCTGTTTCGCAGCAAAGTGCACTTCGATTGGGCCATGTTCTGGCACCAGCTTCGGTTCGTGAGCATGGGACATATCGTGGCGGCAATTGCACTGATCTACGCGACGTATTGGCTGCGGGCGGTGCGTTGGGCCGTGTTCCTATCCCCAACCAAGAAAGTGTCGGCGGCCTCTCTGCTGGGATCGCAGTTTATCGGCTTTACCGCGGTGGCGTTATTCGGACGGTTAGCTGATTTGACGCGACCCTATCTCGTGGCGCGGCGGGTCGAGCTCTCGCTTAGCTCGCAGGTCGCCGTATACACCATTGAGCGTATGTTCGATCTCGGCGCAGCTGCGGTGATCTTTTCGTGTGCCTTGGCGTTCACCCCAAAGGACCTACCTCACCATGAGGTCTTTGTTCGCTCTGGTGTGCTGAGCATGGGGGCTACGCTGGCGATCGCTGTCTTTGCCGGCGCCATACGGGTGGCTGGTGGCGCGGTAGCACGCTTCGCGCGAGGCACCGTCGGTCTAGTCTCAAAGTCCGCTGGAGAGAGTATTTCCACGAAGATTCTTGGGTTTCGCGATGGGCTGAATACGCTGTCTTCGGTGCGGGACTTTGTTGTGGTGGTCGCGTTGTCACTAGCGATGTGGGCAACGATTGGGTTCGCCTATTTAGAGACAGCTCGCGCGTTCGGAAACACCCCTGAGCTGGCAAATCTGACCTTCTCGCGGACGATGTTGTTGTTGGCGGCCAGCATCGGTGGTTCTCTGCTACAGCTTCCAATCATCGGTTGGTTTACCCAGATTGCCGTCACAGCAGCGGCGATGCACACGTTCTACGGGGCGCCACTTGAAGCAGCAACGGCCTGTGGAGCAATGCTGTTGGTCGTAAGTTGGCTGTGCATCATCCCGGCCGGGTTTATCTATTCGCAGGTGGAGCACGTGAGTCTCAAGCGAGTCGCACAGGAAAGCGAAGCGGCGGGTGCTGCAGTTGAGGCGCCCGATGTTCAACTGCGACACCGGTGATGACTCGTGTCGCACGTCTTACACGGCTCAGGGCGACGCAACAACACGATTTCAGCGCTGATAGAATCGATGTATTCCGATGAAGTGCCCCTACTGTGGTTTCAGCCAGGATCGAGTCGTTGATTCACGCGAAAGTAAAGACGCGGATTCAATTCGTCGGCGGAGGGAATGCGAAGGCTGCAACAAGCGTTTTACGACTTACGAGCGAATCGACGAGATCCCCTACATGGTCGTAAAAAAAGATGGGCGGCGAGAGAAGTTCGATCGCCAGAAGGTGCTAAGTGGGCTGCTCCACGCCTGCGAAAAGCGTCCAGTTGCTGCGGTCAAACTGGAACAGATCGTCGATGAGACCGAGGCCTATGTAGTCGATTCACCGGAACGGGAACGGTCGACAAGCGAGGTCGGCGAGTTGATCATGAGCAGGCTCAAAGCCATCGACACCGTAGCTTATATCCGATTTGCGAGCGTGTATCGGGATTTCAAAGACGTTCGCGAGTTCAAGGCCGAGCTCGAAGAGCTGCTCGACGGAAAAGACCCAAAGAAAAGGCGGTAGGGATGAAGGCAGCCAACAAGACGCACAGGATTACTTTGATCCCAGGAGACGGAATTGGGCCGGAGGTCTCTGGCGCGGT
>DASXLU010000180.1:0-7172 GCA_036496065.1 Candidatus Acidiferrum sp. | reverse complement strand
AGACCCTGCTCTTAACACGCCTCAATATACGTCCGAAAACCGCCTGGTGTTCCCCGCAAACTACCGCGAGTGGATCTATCTCAGCTCGGGCATCAACATGAACTACAATCCGGCCTTCCAGAAAATGAACCACACCATGTTTGACAACGTTTTCGTCAATCCCGAGGCCTACAAGTCTTTCCTGCAAACCGGCACGTGGCCCGACAAAACAATGCTCGTCTTGGAAGCGCGCATGGCCGGTGATCACGCATCCATCAACAAGGACGGACATTTCCAGACGCCCGAGCTGATGGGCCTGGAAGCTCACGTGAGAGACGAATCGCGCTTTCCCGGAAACTGGGCATTCTTTGGCTTCGAGGACGAAAAGCCCGCAACGTCCTTCGCCAAGGACATGCCTTGCTACACTTGCCATGAGCAGCACGGCGCAGTCGATACGACCTTCACGCAGTTCTATCCAACGCTGATTGAAATCGCAAAAAAGAAGGGCACGCTGAGTGCTGTTTATCTGAAGGAAGAAGCCGCTGCCGCATCCGGCAAAGAGGTAAACGCGCCGAAGAAGCCCTGATCATCAGGACCGCGCATTGCGATTAGTGCATGCTGCGCAAAAGCTTGTACAGCTCATTAGCGGCGTCGAAATCCGCTTCCAGTTCTCGCGAGCCTAGCCGTTCGCGCAGATCGTCAATTCTTCGGGCAAACAAATCCAGCGCAGCCGCCAAAACCTCACGATTCGTCAGTACGATGTCGCGCCACATCGCATAGGGACTGCCTGCAAGCCGCAAGCTATCGCGCAACCCCGGACCCGCCAGCGTGATCGGCAGGCCGTTCTCGTCCAGCCGATCGTACAGAAACGATCCCAAAGCGATCGCCGCCAGTTGCGGCAGATGAGATGCCAGGCCCACCGCGTCGTCGTGCTGCCGTGCTCCAAGCCACAACGGACGCGCGCCAATTTTCTCGACGATCTTGGTGAACGCGGAAACTCTGGGATCGTGTGATTCCGCTGCCGCCCCAATCAGCGCGTACGTGGCGCCGCGAAACAAATCTTCATCCGCGTGCGAGAATCCCGAAAGCTCTCGCCCGGCCATCGGATGCCCGCCCAGAAAAATCGGGCCGTCCTCATCCGAAAAAAGCTCCACCGCCGCCTGTTCGATGCGCATTTTCGTGCTGCACGCATCGGTTACCAAAGCATGCGACGGGGCGTGCTCGGCGATTTCCGGCAGCAAATCCAGCGTGGCGCCGATGGGCAGCGCAATGTAAATCAGGTCCGCGCGACGAATCGCCGGCTCCAGCGACGCAAACAGTGCCTCATTCAGGGCGCCGCGCTGCTTCGCCTCCAGCACCACGTCCGGGCGGTCCCAGCCGACGATGTGCATGTCTGGTGTGTATTTCCTGAGCGCCAGCGCAAAGGAGCCGCCAATCAGTCCGGTTCCGAGAATGGTGACGCGTTGGATCAGATGCGGCATGCGTTCACGAGATGCGGCGTCCCACGGCGGGTGCGATAATCCTCAACTCGCTCATCAACTGCGCAAATTGTGTCGGCTCCAGGGATTGCGCGCCATCCGAGAGTGCGTGGTCCGGATCGTTGTGCACTTCGATCAGCAATCCATCCGCGCCTGCTGCCACTGCCGCGCGCGCCATTGCCGGAACCTTGTCTCGCCGCCCCGTACCGTGCGAAGGGTCCGCCACAATCGGCAAGTGCGAAAGCTTTTGGATCACGGGAATCGCTGCGATATCCAGGGTGTTGCGCAGGTAGGTTTCGAACGTGCGAATCCCGCGCTCGCACAAAATCACTTTGTAATTTCCGCCGGCGAGAATGTATTCCGCGCTGAGCAGCAACTCTTCGATGGTAGCGGACATGCCCCGCTTCAGCAGGACTGGTTTCTGCACTTCGCCCAGCGCGCGCAGCAAAAAGTAATTCTGCATGTTCCGCGCGCCTACCTGGTATATGTCAACGTATTGGCCCATCATTTCAATCTGCGAAAGGTCCATCACTTCGCTTACCACAAACAGGCCAAACTTGTCGGCCGCTTCCCGAATGAGCTGCAGCCCCTTTTCGCCAAGCCCCTGGAAGGCATACGGCGAAGTCCGCGGTTTATAGGCTCCTGCGCGAAGAATCTTGGCTCCCGCCTTAGACACCGCTTCGGCCACTGCATGAATTTGCTCGCGCGACTCCACGGAACAGGGTCCTGCCGCTACCGTGACTTCCGGACCACCGATTTTCACGCCTCGCCCTAAATCGACAACGGTTCCTTCGGGCTTAAACTGCCGACTCGCCAGCTTGAATGGCTGCGTGATGCGTACAACTTCCCGCACGCCCTCCAGCAACTCGAAATCGCGATGATCGAAATCGCGGTGCACTCCAACCGCGCCAAGCACCGTGTGCGACGCTCCCGTCGAACGATGCACATCAAATCCACTCGCGACGATTCGGTCGATCACGTGCTGTATCTGCTCGTCCGTCGCCCCTTCCTGCATCACGATAACCATGAATCATGCCTCGATTTCTGTGTGTACTGCCCGCACTGCACTTCTATTTGTCGTCGGAAGTCGTGTCGCCGTGCATCGCCAAGCGCTCTGCCGACCGCGCTTCGTCGATAATGCGTTCGAACAATCGACGGATCGCCGCATGCGACAACGGGCCCTTGTTGTTGTTCTCCGCGTTGGCCAGCACTTCGTTTTCCCGCGTCGGTTGATAAATGGGAATGCCCGCTTCCTGCTTCAACCGCCCGACTTCCAGCGCGCATTGCGAACGCTCGTTCAGCAACTCCACAAGTTTCTTGTCAATCTCGTCCATGCGGCGGCGCCAATCGGCAATGTTCACGAATTGGCCTCCCGCCGCGACAGCCCGTGGCGTCCCGCTTCCTTTAGTGCAGCTACGCGCTCTTTAAGAGCGTTCCCCGCAGCTTGCACCGTGCGGCCCTTTTCAATTTCCGCGACCAGCGCCGAACCTACGACCGCTGCATCGGCAAGCCCACCGAGAACAGACACGTGTCCCGGCAACGAAATGCCAAAACCGACCGCAATCGGCAACTCCGTAAAATTTCGCGCACGTCGCAGCAACGCCGGCAAATCGTCCGGCAAAGCATCCTTCGCGCCAGTTACGCCTGTGCGCGAAATCAGATACACAAAGCCGCTGGAACACTCGGAAATGATTTTTAGCCGTTCATCCGTAGACGTCGGCGCGGCCAGAAATATCGTGTCCAGATTTTTCGCACGCAGTATTTGCCGGTATTCTTCCGACTCCTCCGGCGTGAGATCCGTAATCAGGACGCCGTCTGCGCCCGCATTCGCCGCAGTCTCCGCGAATTTGCCAAGTCCCATCTGCAGCACGGGATTGAAATACGTGAACAGCACCAGCGGGATTTCCGCCGCTGCCGATTTCGAACTTCGGATTCGCCGGACCAACTCAAGCACACCCGCAAGATTCGTGCCCGCTTTCAACGCCCGTTCCGACGCCCGCTGAATCACTGGTCCATCAGCCAAAGGGTCGCTGAAGGGCACACCCAACTCAATCAGGTCCGCGCCGCCCGCCACGAGCGCCTCGACAAATTCATATGTCGCGGCAAGCGTAGGATCGCCCGCGGTTATATACGCAATCAGCCCCAACTCGCCGGCGTGACGCAGCTTCGCGAAGCACGTTGCAATGCGGGTCTGGTTGTTGGGCACAAGCGTCATGGATTGTCCGCCAGTTAAAGTAGGCGCTTATAGGTGTCCATGTCCTTATCGCCGCGGCCGGAAAGATTCAAGATCACCAAGTCGCTCGACTTGAATAGCGGCAGTCGTTCCATCAAGCCGGCAAGCGCATGCGCAGATTCCAGCGCCGGGATGATTCCTTCGGTTCGCGCCAAAAGTCTCGCCGCATCCAACGCTGCCTGATCCGATACCGCTGCGTATTCCGCGCGACGCTGGTCCGCAAGCCATGCATGTTCCGGCCCGATCGCCGGATAATCCAGCCCCGCAGAAATCGAGTGCGTCGACGCGATCTGCCCATCCTCATTTTGCAGCACGTAGGTGTACGTGCCATGCAAAACGCCAGGTCTTGCGCCAGTGAATCCTTGATGGGCAGCCAACCGCGCAGCGTGCTCACCAAGTTTATCGCCTCGACCGCCCGCTTCGATCCCCACCATCTTCACGTCCGCATCTTTCAGGAATTCGTAGAACAAGCCGATGGCATTCGACCCGCCGCCCACACACGCATACAAGTGTGTCGGCAATCTTTTTTCGGCGGCCAGAATCTGTTCGCGCGCTTCGCGGCCAATCACCGCCTGAAAATCGCGCACCATCGTTGGATATGGATGAGCACCCAGCACCGACCCCAGCAAATAATGTGTGGTGCGGACGTTCGTCACCCAATCGCGCATCGCCTCATTAATTGCGTCTTTCAGCGTGCGGCTGCCAGATTCCACTCCCACCACTTCTGTTCCCAGCATGCGCATGCGCGCCACATTCAGCGCCTGCCGCGACATATCTTCCGTGCCCATATACACGGTGCACTGCAATCCCAAATGCGCGGCAACCGTGGCGGACGCAACTCCGTGCTGCCCCGCGCCTGT
This sequence comes from Candidatus Acidiferrum sp., assembly GCA_036496065.1. GTDB lineage: Bacteria > Acidobacteriota > Terriglobia > Acidiferrales > UBA7541 > Acidiferrum. The sequence goes on along the minus strand of DASXLU010000180.1, from coordinate 2,622 downwards.
TTCCGCGATGATGCGCGGCTTGCCCATTTTCACTGCCAGCAAGCCTTGGCCGATTGCGTTATTGATTTTGTGCGCGCCGGTGTGCAGCAGGTCTTCACGCTTCAGGTAAATCCGCGGACCACCAAGCTTCTTCGTAAGGTGCGCCGCGAATTGAAGTGCAGTGGGCCGCCCCGCGAAATTCGTGAGCAAACCCTGGAACTCTGCCTGAAACGCCGCGTCCTTCTTCACCAACTCGTACGCCCGCTCCAGCTCGAATAGCGGCACCATCAGCGTTTCCGGCACGTAGCGGCCACCATAAGGCCCAAATCGCCCGGGAACCGCCGCAGGGATGGTCATTCGTATGCCCATAGAAGCCTATATTCTCGCATATGCGGCGCGAATCAACACGCAGCGCGCAAGCATTCTCAGTTTTTGCTTGGGAAAGGCGCTGCTGCTACCTTCGCGAAGGTAACGTCACCGAGCAGCCGAACCATCCACATCCTTCAATTTTCGCCGCCGTCATTCGAGCGAAGCGAGGAATCTTTCATCGATTGCAACCCAAGAGCGATTCCTCACTCCGCAGACTCCGTCGGAGTGACTGCGGCGAAAATCGAATCATTTGGTTCCTCGAGCCTAATCCTGCGAGTTCGCCCGCGCGACTTCCTCGAAAAACGCACGCAGCTTCCCAGGATCTTTCTTTCCCGGCTTCGACTCCACGCCGCTCGCCACATCGACGCCATACGGCCGCACGCTGCGAATCGCTTCGCCAACGTTTTCCGGCGTCAGTCCACCCGCTAGGAAAATGCGCTGCGATTTGGCCGCCGTTTGCGCGAACTCCCAATCGGCCTTCATTCCACTGCCGCCGTACACACCGGTCTCCGCAGTATCGAGCAAAAATGCCGACACATTTTTGTATGCGCCAAAAATCTCGAGCTTGGCCCTGGGTCCCAGGCGCAAAGCTTTGATGACCCGTAGCTCTTCGGCAATGGCCGCGACGTCTTCCGCGCTCTCATCGCCATGTAACTGCGCCGCGGTCAGTCCCAGGGCCTTGGACAACGTGACGACCACTTCCGGCTTCCAGTTCACGAAGATGCCGACTGCCGCTACAAATGGCGGAAGCTGCCGGGTGATACTCCTCGCCATAAAAGGCGAAACGCAACGCGGGCTTTCCGGGTAGAAATTTAGCCCAATCGCGTCCGCACCAAGTTCACACGTCAGTTGCGCGTCTTCCGGATTTGTAACTCCGCAGATTTTTACGCGGGTCACGTCGCATCAGTCCTTCGCCGCAGATGAATGCAGCAACTCTTGCAGTGCCTCGCCCGGAAACGGGGCGGACATCAAATGCTCGCCAATGAGAAACGCATCAAAGCCCGCGGCACGCAACGCTTGCAGGTCCGTATGCGTTCGCAATCCAGATTCGCTTACGGCTATGCACTCGTCGGGAATCTGCTCGATCAATTCCAACGAAGTCTCGGTGCGCACGCTAAGCGTTTTCAAGTCGCGATTGTTCACGCCCACAATGCGCGCACCACCGGTCAGTGCGCGTCCCAATTCTTCAGCCGTATGCACTTCCACAAGCGGCTCCATCCCCAATTCCCTGCCCATCGCGATCAGTTCTCCCAGCAGCACGTCGTCCAGCGCCGCCACAATCAGCAGAAAACTATCCGCGTCGTTTGCTCGCGACTCCCACACCTGCCACGAATCGAAAATGAAATCTTTGCGCAATACTGGCAGAGTCACACCTTTGCGTGCATCGCGCATGTTCTTCAGCGAACCCCCAAAAAATTCCGGCTCGGTCAATATCGATAGTGCCGCTGCGCCCGCGCCTTGCAGCGTCAACGCCAGTTCCGGCGCGTCGAATGGCTCGCGAATCACTCCACGCGAGGGCGAAGCGGGCTTCAGCTCCGCGATTACGTTTAGTCCATCGCGCTTCAAGGCACCCGGAAAATCGCGTAGCGGTGACGCCGCTTTCGCGCCATATTTCAACGCGGTTTCCGGCAGCACATGCTTGCGATGTGCCACTTCGGCGCGGCGTGCTTCCAGAATGCGGTCCAGCACCGTTCCCGTGTTTGCGTGGCCTGTCATGGCGATAAGTCTGTATGCTAGGGAGACGCCTCGCTAGTGTCAAATCGCGTAGAGCGACGCGATCCGCAGCGAATTCGATTCACCGGGAGATGGAATGAGCTATCGGGAGAAATATCACGCACTGCTTCAGGGCATCGTCGACGAGGCCGCTTCCCTCTCGATGCGCGTGTTTCGCACCAAAGAAATGCAAATCGAACGCAAACGCGACGGCACCGTGGTCACTCAGATCGATAAAGCCGTGGAAGCCATGGCCTACGCGCGCGTGGCTGCCTGCGGCCTCCCTATCGACATCATCGGCGAAGAAACCGCCAGCGAACCGCCCTCGGGTCCTGCCACCAACGGCCGCGCTCGCATGATCATCGATCCCATCGATGGCACCGAAGAATTCACCCGCGGCATCCCCACCTTCGGCACGCTGATTGGAATTGAAGAGGATGGCGACATCATCGCCGGCATGGTCAGTGCGCCCGCGCTTTCCGAGGGCACGCGCTGGTGGGCTTACAAGCGTGAGGGCGCTTTTCGCAACGGCCATCCGATTCGCGTCTCGCGCGTAGCTCG
>DASXLU010000179.1:0-6700 GCA_036496065.1 Candidatus Acidiferrum sp. | reverse complement strand
GCCGTCACGCAAGGCCTTCTGCAAATCATGAATGATGACGAACTCGAAGGCGTCATCGCCCATGAACTTTCGCATGTCCGCAATTACGACATCCTGACCAGTTCGATTGCCGCCACCATCGCTGGCGCCATCACGTACATGGCGCAAATGGGCCGCTTCGCTATGCTCTTTGGCGGCTATGGCGGACGCGACGACGATCGCGAGGGCGGAGGCGGCTTCTCTGCCATACTGATGATCTTCCTCGCACCCTTCGCCGCGCTGTTACTGCAGCTCTTTCTGTCTCGCACGCGCGAATATGCAGCCGACGAAACCGGCGTGAAAATGGTGGGCCACCAGCAAGGACTAATCAGCGCTTTGGAGAAGCTTGGAGCCTATAACAAACGAATACCCACATCCGCGATATCTCCCACCACTTCCTCACTCTGCATTGTCAAACCCCTGTTCGGCGGAGGCACGCTTTCCAGTCTTTTCAGCACCCATCCTCCGCTGGAAGATCGAATCGCGGTCCTGAAGCAGATGGTAATCACCCCTCTTCGTTAGGTTCGCGGGAACCTCGGCGGGGAAACCTTGTATGCAAGAGATGGCCGCTAGAGGTCGCTTCAAGGCCCGGACGTGGTAAAGATTTCCTTCCCGTTATTTGAATGGGCTGTTGACGAAAATTTAACATCTCTGAAGTCAGTGGTTTACAGTATGCCTAAAAGGCACACTGCTTTGGCGCATTAACTGCACAATTCTTCAGCAGTTTTGCTGAAGTCGAGCATTTCGGTGCATGCTGGGGGAGAAGCTGATGAGTTGTAGGGATACTATCCATTTGATCTGTATGTATTTAGAGGGGAAACTTTCGCCTGGAGTGCAGGCCGAGATTGAGCGCCACTTGGGCTCCTGCCCGGACTGCCGTTTGGTCTTGAACGCTGCGACTACGACATTGGACCGCTATTTTGGTGCACCCAAGATTACGGCCGATTCACAGGCCGCTTAAGGCTATTAAGATAACCATTTCGGTCTGAATGATTTACAGGCGCGACTGCTTCCTTCGTCGCGCCTTTCCTTTTCCGGCCCAGCACCCGCCAGCCTGCTTCCCGCCAGCACTTCTGCAAAACTTACGTCGAACGCTCGCCCAAGGTAATTTGTACTGGTACTAGTACATTTCCAACCACTTTCAACCACTACCCCACCCTGCAGCAAACCCCGTATTCGAGCCCACTTACCCGTTTTGCCTCCCTAAAATTCGGTTTGGTGCCGCGCATGCCCTTTTCCACAGCAGATGGCGATCACGCCAAAAGGAGACGAAGTCCATGAGCGAGTTTCAGGATTCTTCTGTCCAGACGATTGCGGCAACACCTCGGTGGGTGGGTCTGGCAATCGGTGTTCTTGGTGGAGTTTCTCTGTTAGGGCTCGGTGTGGGCTGGAGCGCTCTTAACCAGTCCAAATCCGTTGAACAATCAATGCAAGCGTCACTGAAGCAGCAGAACGATACGCTGTCGCAGCGCTTGGCGAAATCCGACGACCAGAATCAACAGTTGCAGAGCGACCTGAAAGTCGTCACCGACAAGCTCAATCTCACGCAGGAACAACTGATCAGCGCGCGCAAACAGTCCAAGGCTGCCGTTGTCGCCTACGACAAGAAACTGAACGGCCTCGAATCCAACGTGAACACGCAGTTGGCTTCCAAGGCCAGTACGCAGGACGTGACCAAGCTCAATGGCGACGTTTCCGGCGTTCGTAACGACCTTGATGACACCAAAAACAAGCTCGAACGCGCCACCGGTGATATGGGCGTGATGAGCGGCCTGATCGCTCGCAACCACGACGACCTGGAAGAACTCAGGCGCAAGGGCGACCGCAACTACTACGAATTTACCATCCAGAAATCCAAGACTCCGCAGCGCGTGGGTCCAGTGCAAATGTCCCTGAACAAGACCGATCAGAAGAAGTCCAAGTACACCATGACCGTCCTCGCCGATGACAAATCCATCGAAAAGAAAGACAAGACCGCCGGCGAGCCCGTTCAGTTCTACATCAAGGGCGCGGCCCACATGTCTCCTTACGAAATCGTAGTGTTCGACGTTGGCAAGAACCAGATCACTGGATACCTGTCGACGCCCAAGTCTGCCGGTGGCGGCACCACCGCAGCAGCCAGCATCAGTCCGGCTCAGTAACCTGGCACAGCCGTTTTGCTCGACAACTTGAGAGAAGCACCCACAGGGAGGATCCGAGAGAATCCTCCCTTTTTTTCATCCAAAGCACCGCCCGCCGGCGTACTCCAGTTGACTCTGGCTGGACACCCGCCCTTGCGTGTGCCACTCTATGGGGCGCCCAGACGGACTAGGATTTGTCTGTTTGTAAACAGGAGGGGAAGGCTATGAAATATCGCTTCGCAGCAGTTACAGCACTTGCACTCTGTTCCGCAGTGTTCACGATGGCCGCAGATGGTAGTTGGACGGGATACATCTCGGACAGCGAATGCGGCGCAAAGGGCGCAAACGAAAAGCACGCGGCTTGTGCAGCCAAGTGCGTGAAAGAGCATGGCGCCAAGTATGTGTTCGTCAACGACGCAGACAAGAAAGTCTACGCCATTGACGATCAGGACAAAGTTGCCGCACATGCAGGCCATCACGTCACCGTGAAAGGCAGCATGGACGGCGACGCCATCAAGCTCGCCAGCCTCAGCATGGCTAAGTAACTGGGTCCGTTTTAATTTTTCACGATGGGCGGGGCTTCGGTCCTGCCCATTTTGTTTTTGCCGCCACGGGAATTTCCGTTACGATGGTTTTTCCCTATGACTACTACCCTCTTGCATGTTGGTCGCGCCCTTACTCCCTCCACCGAGATTTTCGACGCCGGCATCCTGATTCGCGATGGCGAGATCGAGGCCATCGGCCCTCGCGGATCAATCTCTCTTCCCGAAGGTGCCAACGAAATTCAGGCTCCCGACAAATTAGCGATTCCCGGCTTCGTCGATGTACACATTCATGGCGCGGGTGGCCAAGACGTCATGGAAGGCACAACCGAGGCCCTCCAGGTCGTCTCTCGTACCTTGGCAACGCATGGCACCACTTCGTTCGTCGCCACCACCGTTACCGCCAGTCCGGAATCTATCTGCAGTGCCGCCGAAGGAATCTCTCGCCACATCGCCCAACAGCACCTGATGGAAGACGTTCACGCCGAAATTCTGGGAGTCCATTTTGAAGGCCCATTCCTCAGTCCAGCCCGTCGCGGCGTCCATCCAGCCGAGTGGCTAAAGCTTCCTACCGCGGAACTCCTCCAGAAATTTATCGACGCCGCCAACGGTTACGCCTTGATCCTCACCATTGCGCCTGAACTTCTTGGAGCTATGCCCTGTATTGACGCTGCGCGCAAGGCCGGACTCGTCGTCGGTATCGGGCACACCGACGCCACCTACGAACAGGCACGAGCCGCCATCGCTCGCGGAGCCCATCACGCCATACACGCCTACAACGCCATGCGGCCTTTTACCCACCGCGATTCGGGCGTGATTGGCGCGGTACTCACTTCTCCCGAAGTCACGGCGGAACTCATTGCGGACGGTGTTCACGTCGATGAAACCGCCATGCGCCTGCTGCTTCAGGCGAAAGGTCCGGGATCGGTAATTCTGATTAGCGATGGCATTTCCGCCACTGGGATGCCTGATGGGAAGTACACGTTGGGTACATTCGAAGTGACCGTTGCGGGCGGCGTTTGCCGCAACGCGGAAGGCCGGTTGGCTGGCAGCACTCTTACGCTCGACCGCGCATTACGCAACATCGTGAGTCTGGGAGTTTCGCTACCCGACGCTTTGCGTATGCTGACAGTGAATCCCGCCACGCTTCTGGGCATCGAGTTCAAGAAGGGTTCGCTAAGAACCGGCGCGGATGCCGACATCGTTCTGCTCGACGAAGGCCTGAACGTGACGCAGACCTGGACCCGCGGCTTCACAAGCTAACCGCCTCGATCCCGTTCTGTGTAGTGGCCAGCCTTCAGGCTGGTTCCTCGCACGGTAGGCGCAAGCAAAAACTTCCGCGATGACTTTGGTGTCGCGATAGGTGTGTCAGGAATTCAAGGGAATTTTCAGCTCGTCCGCAAGCTTTCTTGCATTAAATGGACTGCACGCGAAATAGCGCCCGTCCACGTGAACGGTAGGCACTTTCCTCCGGCCATTGTTTTCGCGCATCACAATCGCTTCGGCTTGCGGATCGTCTTCGATATTTATCTCGCGAAACGCAACGCCGCGTTCCTTCAGAAACATCTTCACTCGCCAGCAGTCCGGGCACCATCCGGTGCTGTAAATCGTGATTTCCGCCATCAAGGACTCCTGTGGAATTACCGGCCCGCCCGGCCTGCTAAAATCCTGAGCCATCGCTCAGCTTCTATCGCGCGTCCGCCGCAACGCCCCGATGCTTCTTCGCCACCTGGATGCGAATCAACGCGCGCTGCAAGGCCACCTCGGCTCGCGCCCAATCTACTTCCGGCTTGGGTTGCGACAACCGTTCCTGGGCACGCGCCAGCGCCGCTTCCGCTCGCTTCAGATCGATTTCTTCCGCGCGCTCGGCCGTTTCCGCCAGCACCGTCACGCGGTCTGGCAACACTTCGGCAAAACCACTGATGATTGCTAGCGAGGTCGACTGGGTCGCGTTCGCGCCGCGATACTTCAATTCACCAATGCCCAGCTCCGTAATCAACGGCGCGTGTCCCGGCAGAACGCCCAACTCACCATTGAGTCCCGGAAACGTCACTTCCACCACGGTTTCCCGCAGCAGTTGCCGTTCAGGCGTCACCACGATCAGTTCGATGGCTTCCGGAAGCATCTTCGTCTCTTCTATCCCTTACGCGCCCGTCTTCATCTTCTCGGCCTTCGCCAGCACTTCGTCGATCGTTCCCACCATGTAGAAGGCCTGCTCCGGAATGTCGTCGTATTTTCCTTCGACGATTTCCTTGAAGCTGCGCACAGTGTCTTCGATCTTCACGTATTTGCCTTCCAGGCCCGTGAACTGCGCCGCCACGAACATCGGTTGCGACAGGAACTTTTCGATGCGCCGCGCGCGTGCCACGGTGCGCTTGTCTTCATCCGAAAGTTCTTCGATACCCAAGATGGCGATGATGTCCTGCAAATCCTTGTAGCGCTGCAGCACCGACTTCACGGAACGCGCCACCGCATAATGCTCTTGTCCCACCACGCGCGGATCCAAAATACGCGAGAAACTGGCCAGCGGATCGACGGCGGGATAAATACCGCGCTCCACGATTTGCCGGCTCAGGTTTGTTGTTGCATCCAGGTGCGCGAAGGTCGCCGCTGGGGCAGGATCGGTGTAGTCGTCGGCTGGTACGTAAATCGCCTGCACCGACGTGATCGATCCGCTCTTCGTCGAAGTAATGCGTTCCTGCAATTCGCCAATTTCCGTGTTCAGGTTTGGCTGGTAGCCCACCGCGGAGGGCATTCGGCCCAGCAGCGCCGATACCTCCGAGCCCGCCTGCACAAATCGGAAAATGTTATCGATAAACAGCAGCACGTCCAGATGTTCCTGGTCGCGGAAATATTCCGCTACCGTCAGGCCCGTCAGTCCCACGCGCAGACGTGCTCCGGGAGGCTCCGTCATCTGTCCATAAATCAACGCGGCGCGCGACTTCTCAGAATTGCCCGGCTCAATCACGTGCGACTCCGACATTTCCAGCCACAAGTCATTTCCTTCGCGAGTGCGCTCGCCCACTCCCGCAAACACCGACAAACCACCGTGCTGCATGGCCACGTTGTGAATCAATTCCAGAATCAGCACGGTCTTGCCCACTCCCGCGCCGCCAAACAATCCAATCTTTCCGCCCTTAACGTACGGCTCCATCAGGTCCACGACCTTGATGCCCGTTTCGAACATTTCCAATGCCGTCGACTGGTCTTCCAATGCTGGCGCCGGCCGGTGAATCGGGTAATAGGTATTGGTAACGATGGGCCCGAGTTGATCGACCGGCTTGCCCAACACATTCATCACGCGCCCCAGCGTCGCCCGGCCTACTGGCACCTCAATCGCTTTGCCCAAGTCGATCGCCTTCATGCCGCGAACCATACCCTCGGTCGGTTCCATGGCAACGGCGCGCACGCGTCCTTCACCCAAGTGTTGCTGCACCTCGGCGGTCACGTCCAACGGTTCTGGAATGGCGAAGCCTTCGCTGGTGATCTGCACGGCGTTATAAATTGCCGGCAAATGTCCCGACTCAAACTGAATGTCCAGCACAGGTCCGATGACCTGCACCACATGCCCAATGTTTTGTTGCGCTGCCATCTTCCACTCCTCTGATGCAACCCGTGACTGGTAACTAGTGATTCGTGACTAGTGCGCCCTAGACCAGCCTCTTTCTCAGCGAACTCCCAAGTGCGTTGATCAACTGCCCCACCGACTCACAATGCAAATTCAAGTCTTCGAATTCCTCGCGTGTAATCCGGCCCAAATCCGCACTCAACAACATGAAGTACCGTGTTTCTTCCAACTCTCCACGCGCGATCTGTAACGACCTCAACAACTCGCGTGTCGTCGATCTACCGAAACCCTCCGCGATGTTTGCGGTCACCGAACTCGAAGATCTCCTGACCTGCGCCACAATTCCAAACTGATCGCGCCGCGGAAACCTTTCCGTAATCCTAAATACCTCCAACGCCAGTTCATGAGCCCTTTGCCACACCATCAACTCTCGAAACGATTTAATCTTCACA
>DASXLU010000178.1:0-2772 GCA_036496065.1 Candidatus Acidiferrum sp. | reverse complement strand
AAAGCTCCCGCCCGTTCTTCTGCACCAGATGTACTCGCGCATCTTCTCGCAGCTTCCACGCGATCTGATCGGTATTCACGTCCACCGCGTACACCCGCGCCGCCCCATGTTGCAACAAGCAATCCGTAAACCCGCCCGTCGACGCTCCCACATCCAGGCACACTTTGCCCTCCGCCTTCACCGCGAAATCCTCCAGCGCCCCTTCCAACTTGAATCCACCTCTTCCCACATACTTCGCATTGCGCGCGTGCACTTCGATCCGCGCACTCTCCGCTACACTCATCCCCGCCTTGTCCGCGCGGCTCCCGTCCACTTCCACTTCACCGCCAAGAATCATCGCCTGCGCCTTTTGCTGTGACGCAGCAAGCCCGCGCTCCACCAACAGCAGGTCGAGTCGCTTGCGCACAGATTTAATTTTCATGGGAATCCAGCGCAGCGCTACGTGCGCCGCAACACCAGAAATTCAGCGATGGACCTCAGCCTTGCCGCGCGCTCGCCGTAAGGTTCCAACTCCGCGATCGCCTTGCTCGCCAGTTCATTCGCAATCTCATGCGAGCGCTCTAGTCCGTACACCGCCGGATACGTGGCTTTCTCCTGCGCAATATCCTTACCCGCGGTTTTTCCCAACGCCGCCGAAGATTCTTCCACGTCCAGGACGTCGTCCGTTACCTGAAACGCCCACCCGATCGTCTCGCCGAATCGCCGCAGCCGAGCTACGTCTTCCGTCGCCGCGCCCGCGCAAATCGCCCCAGCAGTCACTGACGCTCGAATCAACGCAGCCGTTTTCGATCGATGAATATATTCCAGCGTTTCGCCACCGACCCGCTTACCTTCAGCCTCGAGGTCCGCCACCTGTCCGCCCACCATTCCATTCACCGTCCCGGCCGCGCTCGAAATTTCCGCCACCATTCCGACGCGTCGTTCCGCATCCACGGGCGCAGCCGCGATTGTTTCGAACGCCAGCGTCAGCAACGCGTCTCCCGCCAGAATCGCCGTCGCTTCCCCGAATTTCTTGTGACACGTTGGCTTGCCGCGCCGCAAATCGTCGTTATCTAACGATGGCAAATCATCATGTATCAGCGAATAGGTGTGAATAAACTCGATCGCGCATCCGGGATAGAGCGCAGCCGCCAGATCCGCCGCCGCAAAGATTCGCGCACTTTCCATGCACAGAATCGGCCGAATGCGTTTTCCGCCCGCGAACACCGAGTAGCGCATCGCCTGATGAATCGACGGCGGCTGCACCGTTGCGGCGGGCAAGAGTCGTTCCAATGCCGCATCGACCGCGATGCGATCTTCTTCAAAAAACTCTGGAAGTTTCATCGGCGCGGGAGAAGTTCCTGTTTCAGAAGTTCGCAAGATGTCACGACTTGTTCTCGGTCTCAGGCTCAAACGGTTCGGCGGCCATTTTCCCGTCGGCCTTCTTCAGCAAGATCTCTACTCTGCCTTCGGCTTCTTCAAGCTGCTTTTGGCATTCCCGCGAAAGCTCCACGCCTTCTTCAAACAACTTCATCGCCTCATCCAGCGACAGTTGCGGGCTTTCCAGCTTGCGCACAACTTCTTCGAGTCGCGTCAGCGACCGCTCAAAATCCACCTTTTTCGGCGGCTCCGGCTTTTTCGGTGCAATAGAGTTCACGGAATATCCCCAGTTGAGCATTCTAAAGCACGCTCAAGAACCTGCACAATAGCTCCCGGATGCTTTGCAATCGTGACACAGTCGCTCCTGACTGTGCTCTTGGGTTCCCTAGCCCTGCTCTACGATCACGCCGCCGGCTTCAAGATCAATGTATGTTTCTTCGCCTTCGCCTCCGCCGCATCCGAATAAGGCGAATAAATCGGCTTCCCCTCAAACCAATAATGAAACTGATCCGTATAGTGCTCGCTTCCGGGCTGTCCCGATTGCCCACCCGGAATCAGCAATATCGACTGGTCCCAATCTGCCAGATTCGCCACAAATCGCATCGCCGGCCCGTGATGTTCCGTCGCCGCTCGTGGACTCCATTGCGTCCCCGACTGTGGCTGGTCCGTGATACTCAGCAGTTTCCTCAGCAATCCCGCGCGCCCGATCGGGTGCAGCATCTCCAGCGCATCAAACCGTTTCCACTCCCAATCTTCCGGATTGCTCGATTTCGTCTGCTCTTCCAGTTTCTTCACCGCTCGATCCGCAGCCGTCGTCAAAAGCTGGTCATAACTCTTAAAATCCGCCGACAGCCATCGCGTCGGGCGCTCCGTCAGAATCCTTTGCAGGAACGCCATGCTGCGCCAATCATAAAATTCCGCATCATCGCCTAGATGTGCTTCCAGCACCAATCGCAGTGCTTCGTGCCGCGTTGCGTCCAGAAACGACACAATGTTCGAACTCGCATCCGCGTTGCCGTTCCAATCCTTCGACTGCGCGATCAATTTTGCCGCTCGCGCGTCCTGCGGCGGAGCGCTTTTCGCTGCGGCCACCAGTTGCTCGGCCAAAAACACGTGCGGGTAGCTATAAATGTCCGTCTGCACCCGCAACATATCCTCCGGCCGCAAATCATGCTTGTCGTGCAGCAAATCAAATATCCGCGCCGTCCGGTACGGCTCTTCCCAGTGGTCCGTCAAATACGGTTTGTAGTCCGGCCCCACCACGCGCGCATTCGCCGTCACAATCAATCCGCTCGGCGGATTAAAACTCCTCGGCATCTGCTCGAACGGTATATATCCCGTCCACTCGTAGTCGTCCGTATCTCCGGGCACAGGCTCTTCGCCGTGGCCTTTCTTGCGTATCGGCACTCGCGC
>DASXLU010000177.1:0-2279 GCA_036496065.1 Candidatus Acidiferrum sp. | reverse complement strand
GCCATTCGCAATCCGCCCATGGGCGCCGCAAAAGGTTTTCTCTGGTTTTATTTCGTCAACGAACAGTTTCTCCGCTATCTCGGAAAACGCTATCCCGTCGACTACGGCACCGTCCCCCTGTTGCTCTTCTACGGTTTGCTGTTCATCTGGTTTCTGCCCTGGAGTTCGTTTTTGCCGCAAGCCCTCGCCCAAGTACGCTTGCGCCTGCTGAAAGTCGCGGGCGCGCGCCAATCCACCGACGCAGTCCTTCTGCTGCTCTTCTGCTGGGCCGCCGTCATTCTTCTCTTCTTCAGTTTCTCTACGCGCCAGGAATATTATCTGGCGCCTGCTCTGCCCGCCCTCGCACTCCTACTCGGCTGTTGGCTTGCCTCCGAATCCGAAGCGCCCATCGGTTCCCACATCGCTCGCGCGGGACGCATCTCCGCTACCGTACTGTTCGTTATTGGCCTGATAGTCGTCGCGATCACCACGACACTGGCGATCGTTTCTCGTCCCCCGGCGCCAGACACCGAACTCGCCGATCTCTTGCACAAGAATCCTGATGTATACGTGCTTTCCATGGGCCATTTTCTCGACCTTACCGGTGATGCCATGGGTCTCTTCCGCGGGCCGTTGCTTGGCACGGCCCTCGCCTTCCTCTTCGGCACTGGCCTGAACTGGTTTTTTCGTCGTCGCGGCAAGACGCCAGCCGCCAATTGGGCGCTCGTCGCCATGATGCTTCTCTTCCTGCAATGCGTGCACCTTTCTCTTGGGATTTTCTCTTCGATTTTGGGTTCGCAGCCCCTAGCCACCGCCATTCAGCAGCATCTTCAGCCCGGCGAACAAATCGCCTGCGATGGCGAGTACTCCCTTTGTTCTTCCGTAAATTTCTACACCCGCCAGCAAATGCTGATCTGGAATGGCCGCATCAACGGCCTGTGGTATGGCTCGCTTTTTCCCGATGCTCCGCAGATTTTCCTGGATGACGCGCAGTTCGCTCAGCTTTGGACCAGCCCCCGCCGCATCTATCTCGTCACCGGCAACGAGAAGCAGCAAGATGCCCTCTCGCGCGTCGGCCCCGTCTACCCCGTAGCCAAATCCGGCGGCAAATTCGTCCTCTCCAACCGCCCATAATCGGCAGGAAGTAACGCGAAGTGCGAAATGCCCATCAGCAGTCACGACAGAACCAGATCATTCAACGTCTTTCGTGAGCGAGTCATAGCTCGGCTTATCCGCGGTCGGGAAAAATATCAAAGTGCAATCATTGGTGAACTTCGAGCAACTGACCCAGCCTGCACGAATAATTTTTGCCGGATACTCTTTGGGAAACGGCTGGCGGAAATTAACTTTGGCGAGTTCCGCGGCTTCGTCGCGCATTTCCCGATCGCCACTGATGTATTCGACAACCGGTGAAACCGGTTCCGCTTGGATTGCGACCTTGAAACGCGCAATCTTGGACTTACCCGTGAAGTCGACTTTGCGCGGCATCTTGAAGGTGCGCGCCGAATCCTCGGCAAGAAGGAACTGATCGGAATTCGAGGACTTCCCTTTGGTAGACGGCGGCTCCGGGGGAAGCGCTCCAATTCGCCTTTGAATGGCCACCAGCTCGTCCTGAATCTGCGGCTCTTGCTGGAAGAGCGGGACGCTCAGCAGTGCCCGGCATATATTCGACGCCTCGCGTTTTTTGCCGAGTTTTTCATACGTGTTGGCGAGGTGCTGTCCGACAAGCGGGCGCGGCCACAACGAGTATGACGACTCAAGGTATTTTTCTGCTTCCGCATAATTCCCCGTTCGAAATTTGATCCACCCCAACGTGTCCCATTCCTCAGCAAGAGTCTTCATTCTAAGGAAATCATCCGGGGCGGCCGATTTGAGACTTACCTCCAGACTTTCTTTGGATGTCTGCTCGACCGCTCGCGAAGCGTAATCGAGCGCGTCGCCCAGTCGCCGGTTAGCAGTTGCGTACTCGTACGCGACCGCATTCAACGTAGCGACATCGGGCTTGTCCGCTATCAGCTTGTCAAAAGCTGCGTTTGCTTTGGTTTCATCGGGCAGCCTCGAGTATGCAGTTCCAAGCGCCAGGGCGATTTGTTTATCGTTGGTATCTTCGCCTTGCGCCTTTTGCAGTAGAGCAACTGCGTCCGAAAACTTTCCCTGATTCAGAAGCGCTTGGCCTTTGTGGAGGGCGGAACCCTGTTCGAAATCGCCAAACAGAATGATCCATTGCTGAATGTCATCTTCCATCTGTTTTACGAAGGCACTGTATTCCGCACGCTGCGCGCCCGGCACTTCGCGCACTT